>JACRCO010000100.1 GCA_016218975.1 Deltaproteobacteria bacterium | reverse complement strand
GCCCGGCCAAGGACGGCCGGGCAAGGCGTCCCCCGCGAGGGGCAGCCCCGCGAGGCGTGCCGAGCCCGGTAGGCAGCATGCGGAGGCGGTGCGCCTTCCGGGCGCCTGACGCGGTCAGCGGAGCATTTCGAGGAACGCCTGTATGCGGATCTTCGTGCGCCCGTCGAGCGGGCCGGGGGCGTCGCCTTCCAGAGTGAGCACCGGCAGCCCGATCTCCTCCCGCAGGAGGATGTCCTCGATCTGCCGGAAGCAGAACGACTGGACGTAATGCACGATGCCACGCACGCGGCGCCGCGCGGTTTCCATCCTGATGTCCTCCAGCCGTTCGAAGAAGGAGTAGGGATACGTGTAGCGAAGGTACTGATTCGTGAGGTTCTCCGCCGGCCCGGGCATGGCGAACTGGCGCTGAACCTCGTTGAAGACCGCACGTGCGCCGCTCTCCTCGAAAAACGCGTGGAGCCCGGAAATTATCGGAGGCACGCCGACGAATGCAATGGGGATCAGGTCCCTGCGGCCGGGCCGCGCCTTCGCCTTCGACAGGAAGGCCCCGGCGCGACGCCCGTATTTCGCGGGATCTCCCTCGAAGTCGGAGCAGTTGACGAGCCAAAGATGGTTTTCCTCTCCTGTTATCTTTCCTTCCTCCCAGGTGAGCCTGTCGATTTCCCGGACGATTCCGCGGATGACGTCCAGCTTTTTTCTCCAGGACTCGGCGCGCGGGACGGTGGTGCCGAAGCGGCGCGACAGCTTTCGCAGTTCCAGGGAGAGAAGATCGGGATCGCGATCGAACGGGAAAGCGAAAGGGACGACGCTGACGCCCCGGTAGGAAAGGACTTCCATCAATGCCTGCGTGAAACTGCAATCTCCCTGTGTTACCGCAATCACGTCCCTGAACCGGTGCTTGCGCGCGACGCCGTAAATTCCCTTGATCCAGCCGCAGCAGTTCCGCGGGAATCCGTCCGATTCCGCGGCGCGCAGATAATCCTGCGGCCTGCGCGACGTGATGAATCTATTGTTGAGATCTACCGGCTTGTGTCCGCCGGCGAAGAGGATTTCAACCGGGATGGTTGTGGTGAAACCTACCCGCAGGATCAATCTCCACGGATGAAGAGAAAGTAGATAAGCACCACCGCGACGGCCAGGATACCCCCGACCACGGTGAGCATCTGCTTGTCCATGACGGCCGCCCCAGAATCGAGGTTCGAGTAACGGATGACGGCAAGCACCCCTCCGACGGCGAAAAGCAGGAGCAGGACGAATTTGGAACGCAACAATACAGCGGCGATGAAGACCACGGCCGCAAGGAAGAGGACCCTCGGATCCGTGGCCAGGTCCATCAGCTTTGCGCTTGTCAGGAAGTCCAATAATTCGCCCATCGGCGCCTCTTTATAAAGGGGCTTTTGTTGACATTCACAGTATAGCGTTTTAAGTTAGTAAAATCAAAGTCTTAGGAGACGACGTGGATAGGCCTGTCGGCGTGTTCGACTCGGGGGTAGGGGGACTGTCCGTTCTGAGGGAGCTCACGCGGATAATTCCCGGGGAAAGATTCGTATATCTCGGCGACACCGCGCGGGTTCCGTACGGCACGAAATCGGGGGAGACGATCGCCCGCTATTCCGTCGAGATCGCCAATTTCCTCATAACGCGCTACGACATCAAAATGCTCGTGGTTGCCTGCAACACGGCTTCCTCGCTGGCGCTGCCCACCCTGCGAAAAATCTACAAGATCCCGGTCGTGGGAATGATCGATCCCTGCGTTCGCCGCATCGCGGGATTGCCGAAACGGGACTCGATCGGGGTGATCGGAACCTCCGGAACGATCCGCTCGGGGGCATACGAGCAGGCTCTACGGCATGCGGTGCCGCAGGCGAGGATCCTTTGCCGGCCGTGTCCGCTGCTCGTCTCGCTGGCGGAGGAAGGGTGGCTGGAGAAGGCGGTTACCCGCGACGTGATCGCGGAGTATCTTGCCCCGTTCCGCGCGGACCCGCCGGATGCCCTGATACTCGGCTGCACGCACTACCCAGTGTTGAAGAAACCGATCGGCGGGTTCCTGGGGGACGGCACCATCCTCATCGATTCGGGGGAGGAGGCGGCCAGGGTCGTGGATACCTTGATTTCCGAAAGCGGCATCAAACGGGAAGGAGGAAAGACGGAGAGGATTTTCCTCGTCACCGATGATCCGGAGCATTTCGCCCGCGTCGGTGAGGCGTTTCTCGGAAGCGGGATAGAGGAGGTATCCCGCGTTACGCTTTGAGGCGCGGGGGAACAGCGATGAAACAGCGCGTCCGCATGCTGTCGGGGTTCAATCACAACCTGAAGCACAAGGGGAAGGTTTACCATATACAAACGGAGGACGGGGGGAAGGACAATCCGCAGATCATCACGCACACATTCCTTGGCGGCGTCATCCTCGATACCGTGCGGCAGTCCTACGAAGATCTCCTTGACCGGCCGGAATGGCACGACGCCCTCCGCGCGCGCATGAAGGCGCAGCACCTCGAGGAAATGCGCAAACTGTTTTCGGGAGCGTTCGAATCCGCAGCGAAAGGCCCCTTCGCGAAATGATCGAGGCGTTCCAGGTCGGAGCGGCCGTCGGCGGCAAAACGCTCTGGGAAGGGCTCGACATGTCCTTCGGCGACGGGGAGGCATGCGTCGTCTGCGGTCCCGCCGGCAGCGGGAAAACTCTCCTGATGAAAATCCTCAGGGGGGAGCGGCGGCCGGACGCGGGAGACGTCGTTGCGGGCGGGACGTCCGTTTATCGCGAGAGCCCGGAGGCGGCAGTCGCGTTCCGGGCCGCTTCCGGCGCGGTCTCCGAATGTTTCCCCATGATCACGGGCCGAACGGTCCGGGATCTCTTCCTTCTATCGGGAACCGCCGGGGATCGGATCACGGCGGATGAACGGGAGCGGCGGCGCGAGGAATTGCTGGGGCTGATGGGCCTTGAAGGAATACGGGACCGCGAGCTTTCCTTTCTTTCGACGACGGAAAAAGCAAGGGTCGCGTTGGCGTCGGAGCTGTTCCGCGATCCGAAGTATCTTTTCGCGGACATGCTGGTCGCGAATGCGGGAGCCGAGTGGACTGACATGCTGGGGGGGTTGTTCCGTGCACTGGCGCGCGAAGGAAAGACGATCGTGCTTGCGGAGAGATCGTTCCCCGATCGCTGGAAGGCGGCCTGGGCGGAAGGAACGGCAAAGGGGCCGTTCCGCCTGTTCCGGATCTCCGGTTCGCGGGAAGGCGAACCGTGAGCCGCATCCCTCTCTGGCGGATCGACGCAACGCTGATGCCGCGTTCTTTCCTGCGGGAGTGCGTGAGCAGGTTCCTCCTGCTTCTGCTGCTGAGCGGATATTTCACCGTGATGATCCTGTCCGGCGGGCCGTACCGGTACCTTTCCGAACGCTGGACCGTCACCGCGGTGCTCCGGTCTTCCGTTTCGGCGGCTGAAGGGGAAGGGATCGCGAAGAAAGCGGCGTCCTTGCCGGGGGTTGGCTCCGCAGCGTACAAGGACCCGGAAACCTCGTGGAAGGAATTCCTCGATGCCTATCCCGGTCTCGAGTCGCTGCGGACGGCGGGCGCGAGCCCTCTCCCCGGCTACATCGAGGTACGCGTGCGCCGCGACCGGTTCGCCGAGGCTGATATCCGCGCCGTGGAGGCGGCATTGAAGCCGCTCCCCGAAGTGGAAATGGTCCTCCTCGGAGCGGAATCCCTCCCGTCGCTCCTGCGCGCCGCCGGATGGTCGAGCGTTTTCTTCCGGGCGGTCCTGGCCGTCCTGTGCATCGCGGCTTTCGCGATCTTCCATCTTCAGGAGAAGGCGCGCGCTGTGGGTCTTTCGGGCGATTTCGATTTTCTGAAGGAACGGGGGATCTCCTTCCGCAGAATCGCGCTCGCGCGGGCTGCGGGGAGCGCGCTGGTCTGCGGGTCGCTCTCACTGGCGGCCGTCGCCGCGTCCTCCGGCGCCTATTACCTGCTGGAGAGCCGCCTGTCACAGCTTCGCCGTGTGATAGGGCCCTCCTCCGAGATCCTTACACTGCCTGTCCTCGTCCCGCTTATCCTTTTCATTTGCGCCGCAGCGTTGTTGTCGGGCGGAGCGTCCCTGCTGGGGTGGCGAGCGGCGCGGTCGGGCAGGAAATGACCTTGGTCTTGCCCTGTATTTCCCGGCGGGCTTCGTCATTCCTCGTGAAGGCAGCCGTCTTTCTTGCCGCGTGCCTCTTCATCGCCGCGGCAGGGGGCGCAGCGGAACCGCGCGCGAAAGCAGGCAGGGAAAAAGCGCGGCTGATGGAAATGAAGCAGAAAGCCGAGAAGGCGGCGGCCGAGCTTGCGGAAACCATCAGGCGGGAAAAGGCGAGCAGGGGGAGAGTGGGAGACCTCGAAGCGCGGCTTGCGAAACAGCGGAGGATGATCGCGAGGATCGATCGGAGACTGTCCCTTCTCGGCGCGCAGATGGACCGGACGGAGCGGGAGGTCCGCACTCTCGACGAGGAACGGGGAAAGGTGCGGATGACGCTGTCATCCGTTGCGGCGGAAGCGTTCGCGGGCGAACGCCCGAGGGCATGGCTGCCGTTGAAAGACGCCTCCGAACAGCGCAGAAGATATTTCGCCCGCAGGATCCTCGACGGGGAGCTTTCCCGTTACGGGCGGCTGACGGCCGACCGTGAGGAAAAGGAGAGGGTCCTCGACGGAATCGAGCGCAGGATCGAGGATTCCGAGAAGCGAATGACGGAGCAGAAAAAGGTCGGGGAGAAGCTTGCATCCCGGCAGGACGAAGAGCGCAAGCGCCTGGCGGAGATCGAGAGGAAGAAGAAGGAGAAGGCGAAGGAGCTGAAGGCTCTCAAGGCGCGCATCGCCCGCATGGAGGCGCTCGTTTCGCGGATCGAGCGCAGGGCGGGAGCCAGGGAAAAACGCGAGAAGGAGCCGCGGAAAGCAGGCCCGGAACGGTTTACCGGTGTCCCGGGGGGGCTGTCCCCCCCGCTTTCGGGCAAGATAGTGGGAAAGTTCGGGAAGCAGCGCGACCCCCTCTTCGACGTCATGGTGGAAAACCGGGGCGTGGAGATAGAGGCCCCGTCGGGGGCCGCGATACATGCGGTCGGCAAGGGCGAAGTCGTCTTCGCGGGAAGCGTGTCGGGGTTCGGAAAGGTGCTCATCCTGCAGCACGGCAGCGGGCTCTTTTCGGTTTACGGAAAAGCCGCCGGTTTCTCCGTGAAGCAGGGGCAAACGGTCGCCCGCGGAGATTCCGTGGGGCATCTGCCGTCGAGCCCCGACGGAAAATCGGTGCTATACTTGGAGCTTCGGGCGGCGGGGACCGCCATCGATCCCGCCACGGCGATCCCCCTTTCCCGGTAAGCTCCGGCGCGGGCAGGAACGATGGAATCATCCGAATTATCGGCAGGAGGCGTGAAATGAAAGGCAGGAAATGGCTGGGGCCCGCGGCGGTCCTCTTCGTCTTCTTCGTGGGGTTCGTATCGGGGGACCTCATCACATCCCGCCAGGCGGCGCAGGCGAACGTGGCGTTCGGGAAGTTGAAGACGTTCGGAGACGTCCTCTCGCAGGTCCAGACAAGCTACGTAGAGGAGCCCAACGTCGATGAGCTGATCAACGGCGCCATCAAGGGGATGCTGCAGACGCTGGATCCGCACAGCTCCTATCTCACGCCCGACATGCTGAAGCAGGTGGAAGTGGAAACCAAGGGCAGCTTCGGAGGACTCGGCATCGAGATCGGCATCAAGGATGGAGTGCTCACTGTCATATCTCCGATCGAGGATACGCCCGCGTTCCGGGCGGGGCTCCAGGCGGGAGACAAGATCGTCAAAATAGAAAACGAGCCGACACGCGACATGAACGTCATGGACGCGGTGAAAAAGCTGCGCGGCGAGGCCGGAACGACGGTTACGATCACGATCGTGCGCGAAGGTTTGAAGGAGCCCAGGCAGTACACCATCACGCGGGACGTCATAAAGATCAAGAGCGTCAAGACGAAATCGATGGGCGACGGCATCGGATATATTCGCCTCACCCAATTTCAGCAGGATACCGCAAGCGAGCTCGGGAAGGCCCTCCAGGAGCAGACGAAGGAGAAAGGAGGGCTAAAGGGGCTGGTACTCGATATGCGGAACAATCCGGGCGGGCTTCTGGATCAGGCGGTGAAGGTGGCCGACAAGTTCGTCGAATCGGGACTCATCGTCTATACGGACGGCCGCCTGGAAAACCAGAAGTTCAAGTATTTCGCCCACAAGGAAGGGACCTATTCCGGGTTCCCGATTGTGGTGCTCGTGAACGCGGGATCGGCGTCGGCCTCCGAGATCGTCGCCGGCGCGCTCCAGGACCACGGGCGCGCGATCGTATTGGGGGCGCAGACATTCGGGAAGGGCTCGGTCCAGACGATCATACCGATGGAGGACGGCTCGGCGATCCGCCTGACCACGGCGCGCTATTTCACGCCGAACGGCCGCTCCATTCAGGCCAAGGGCATCGAACCGGACATCGTGGTTTCCGACGGCCGCGACGTCATCGAAGGGCACGCAGGACCGTTGCGGGAGAAGGACATCGAGCGTCACCTGAGGGGGGAAGGGGAAGGAAAGGATAGCGCGGCACCGAAGGTCTCTCCGACCGTGGCGAAGGGAAAGAAAGAGGAGCCCTCCGGCAAAAAGGACGGGAAGAACGGAAAGAAGGAAACGGCACAGATGGAGGAAGGACGGAAGGAAGACGCCAAGGATCCCCAGCTCGAAAGGGCTGTGGAGCTCCTGAAGGGGTGGGAGATATTCAAATCGCGTTTCATCAACAAGTCCAAGCCGTCCTGATACGGCGCATCGACGCTCTCGGTGCGTTACCGTATTTATGAAGTGAAGCACTTGGTGGTTTTCGCGTTTCGTTCGCGTAAAGGATAATGTCCAAACACCCCGGGACGGCGGATCGCCGAAAAAGGCTGCGCTGGGGAATGCTGATAGGCGGGGCCTTCATCGCCGGGCTGCTGGCGGTGGGCGTGGTGCTTTTCCTGCCCGAGTCCGGGAATCGCGTGCAGGGTCCAGCCTCTTCGTCCTTTGCGCCGCCGCCCCCTCCGCCCCAGGCCCCTCCGCAGCCCTTGCCGCAGGCTCCGCAGGCGCGCATTGCCATAGTGGTGGACGACATGGGGTACGAACCTTCCCTTGACGCCGAATGGTTAAAATTGCCCGGGAAACTCAATGTCGCAGTCCTTCCTTTCGGGCCGTCCTCCCGGAAAGTAGCGGAATCGGCACGCGCGCGCGGGTGGGGGGTGATTCTGCATGTGCCCATGGAGCCTGAAAATCCGGCTTCCGACAAGACGGAACGGTTCCGCATCCGAAGGGGCATGACGGGTGCGGAGATCGAGTCCCTGCTGAGCCGCATGGCGGAGAACCTTCCCCAGGCGACCGGGGTCAGCAACCACATGGGCTCGGCGGCCACTTCCGATCGGGCGACCATGTCGGCGTTCGTTTCGGCAATCAGGAAGAGGGGATATTTCCTGCTGGACAGCGTGACGACCCCCGCGTCCGTGGCGCTCGATGCCGCGGGAAACGCAGGCGTTCCCGCCGCGAGGAGGGACGTCTTTCTCGACTCCTCGCTTTCACCCGAAGATATGCGGAGCCGGTGGGAACAGGCGGTATCGCTCGCGAAGGAAAAGGGAACCGCAGTTCTGATCTGCCACGCGAAGGCGGAGACTCTCAGGGTCATCGCGGCCCTGCTTCCGCGGCTGCGGGAGGCGAACGTCCAGGCGGTAACCCTCGACGAGCTCCTCCGTCCCGGAAAGGAAACATAGGCATTGAGGAAGGGGATGGAGGGGGACCTGTTCGGGCCGGGGCGGGAGGGGCGGAGCGGAATCCTCACCGTATCCGAGCTGACCGCGGGCATCAAGGCATGCCTCGAGAGAGAGTTCCGCTCCGTCCGCGTGGAAGGCGAGGTCTCCAACTACAAGCTTTACCCTTCCGGCCACCGGTATTTCTCTTTGAAGGACGAGGGCGCCCAGATCCGGGTGGTTCTCTTCCGCGGGAGGGATCGGTTCATCTACGGCGATGTGCGGGACGGCCAGACGGTCGTGGTTTCCGGTTCTCTCGGAGTTTACGAGAAAAAAGGGGAGTACCAGATATATGCCCAGTCCGTCGAGGTGCGGGGATTGGGCAACCTGCTCCTCGAGCTTGAGAAGAGGAAGGCCCGCCTGGCGGCGGAAGGGCTGTTCGACCCGGAAAGGAAGCGGCCGCTTCCTGCCTTTCCGGCGCGGATCGGGATAGTGACTTCAAGGCAGGGAGCGGCGCTCCGGGACATGGTCCGGGTGGCGAGAAGCCGCTGGCCCGCCGTCGGCATCGTGCTTGCCCCCGCGCAGGTTCAGGGGGAAGGGGCGGCGGTAGACATCGCGGCCGCACTCGCCGCGCTTTACGGCCACGGGAACGTCGAGTTGATCATCGTCGGCCGCGGGGGCGGTTCGGTGGAAGACCTCTGGGCCTTCAACGAAGAGGCGGTGGTGCGGGCCATCGCCGCTTCTCCCGTTCCGACCATCAGCGCCGTCGGGCACGAAACGGATTTCACTCTCGCCGATCTCGT
>JACRCO010000099.1 GCA_016218975.1 Deltaproteobacteria bacterium | reverse complement strand
GTGCGGCGCGACATGATCTGCGAGGCATGCCACACCGACGGAAAGGATACGAAGGCCGGAGGGCAGTTCCCCTTCCCCGCTCTTTACCGCCCGGGTGAGGACCTGGCGCTATACTTCACGGATTTTTTCGCCCCCAAGCCGAAGTCGAAGAAATGGTACTGGGGCACGATGGATTACAAGGAACGCCACAGGATGTTCCTGTTCTGGCAGTCGAAGTTCTATTCGACGACGCGCGCGTGCGACGTCTGCGGATTCGACCGCGGCATGACGGTAAGGGAGGAACGCTACATGTCCCGCGACGAATATTGCGGGACGTGCCACGGAAAGATCTACAAGCTTTCCACGTTCCATACCCGGCACGCGCCGCGGGCGGTGCAGTGCGTGGACTGCCACATGCCGCAGGTTACGAACGGCGGGGAGAAGTACAGCATCCACGATCACAAGTTCGATTTCTCGGGGCCGGAGATGTCCTGCTCTGAGTGTCACGAGGCAAAAGACGTCGAAGGGAAAAAAGCGTCGAACCACGATTTCCGCCTCGGCAGGGTGAAGGACCGAAAGGCGCTTACGCTCGAGGAATCATGCGTGAAATGCCATCCTGGCAAGGATATTCCGGCTATCTTGAAGGATTGGCGGGTCGTCCGGGGAGAGAGGAAATAAGTGGCTGAACAGGGCATCTCCGAGCACGCGCCCAAAGCATGGTGGGACCTGTCTCCGAAAAGGAGAAACCTGCTTTCGCTGGTTCTCCTGTTCCTGATATCGCTGGGCCTTCTCACGAAGATCTTCACGAGCGATTTCGGGACGCATATCGCGCTTGGCAGGCAGATCGTCGAAACCCGCTCGGTAACGGACAAGGAATTCCTGAACTACCCTTCGTTGGGGATGCGGAACGTCAACACTGTCTGGGGATTCCAGACGATCCTCTATCTCGTGTTCAGCGCGGGGGGAACCTACGGAGTATCTTTTTTCATCTGGGCGGTGGTCTTCGGGATATTGCTCCTGATCTATCGCTCCACCACGATTCGAGGGGCCGACCCGCTTCTCACGGTCGCGGCGATCTTCGCCTTTTCCGGATTTCTTCGCATACGCATCCAGCCCCGGCCCGAGCTCTTGACCTACCTGTTCATCGCGCTGACGATCTACCTGTTCAGCGAGTATTTCTACGGGACGAAGCGGAAACGCGTCTGGTTGTTCCCAGCCGTCATGCTCATCTGGGCGAACTTGCATTCCGCGTACCTGATCGGATTCATCCTGTGCGGGGCCTTCCTTGCCGACGCCCTCGCGCGCTCAATCTGGAACAGGCAGCACCAATGGCCGGTGCTTAAAGGGCTGCTTCTGGCTCCCGTGCTGTCCGGGATCGCCGGACTTGTGGTTTGCGGCCTGAACCCTTCGGGTTACGATTCGATCCTCGCCCCCCTGCAACTGTTGTCGAAAAGCGGCGGGACCGACCACGTGCAGATGATGATCTCGGAATTGACACCCGTGAAGGGGACGGGTTTCTACTCGTATTACAAAGCCGCAGCCGCTTTCGCCGCGGTGACGATCCTTCTCGGCGCGTTCGGACGCCGGCTCTACCTGCTTGATATTTTCCTCTTCGCGATTTCCTTCAAGGGAGCCTGGGATTCCGCGCGGGCGGTTTCCATGATGGGGCTCTTCCTTTCCCCCGGCGCGTCCCTGCAATTGACGGGATTCCTGGCAAGGATGGGGGAATGGCTCGTTCCGAAGGCCAAGGCGGCTGAAAAACCCAGGGATAAAAGGGACGCCAGGGAGAAGGGAAAAAAACGGGATCCGGGCAGGGAGAGCCGGAAGGAGGAAGGTGAGAAGGCGCGCAAGCCGGAGGCGCACCGCATCGCGTGGGGGAGGGTGGCCGTGACGGCGGTCACGGTCGTCGCGCTCGCGGCGTTCGGCGGCACGACCATGGTGTTTTCGTTCGGCCAGCTTCAGTATGGCGTCGGGCTCACGGAGCACAAGTTCTCGCTCGCGGCTGCGGAGTTCCTGAGGAAGAATCCCGTGCCCGGCAACATGTTCAACTTCTTCGACATCGGCGGGTTCCTCGACTGGCAGCTTTACCCCAAGGCGCTCACCTTCATCGACGGAAGGACATACAACGGCGCGGTCTTCATGGAGCACCAGACCGTGACGGCGGCGTTTCCGGGGTGGGAGAACATTCTCGACAAGTACGGGGTCACCTATATCGTCACCAAGGCGGTCGATTCGGCGGGAATGACATTGCCGATAATTCCCGCCCTTGCCAACAATCCGAACTGGTCGCTCGTATTCGCCGACGGGCTGTTCGTCGTGTTCGTACGGAACACGCCCGGGAACAGGGAGTACCTGCAAAAATTCTCCCTTCCCAAATCGATGCTTTGGCAGCAGGTCATATGGGAGTCGTACCATTACATGTATCTCGGCGTGAGCCCCGTCGTGGCCTATCAGAACATGGGCGCCATGTACGAGATAATGGGGAACTACCCGATGGCGGTCCGGTCGCTGCAAGCGGCTTTGCGGGAAGTGAACGATCCCTACATCCGCGCCAGGATCATGCAGCTCGAGCAGGCGAGCCGGGGAAGGTAAGCGGTATCGCCGCCCCAGGGTTTCCGGCAGGCCGAGGACGCAGTGTCATGATCAATGCGATCACCATCGACCTGGAAGACTGGTACCATCCCGAACTTGTCCGAAAGCATCTTCGGGACGATCCCCGGCCCCAGGCACGCCAATCCACCGAGAAGATCCTCCGCCTGCTTGACCGATACGGCGTAAAGGCCACGTTTTTCACCCTGGGGGATGTGGCGGAGCGCGATCCCGGCCTGGTCCGCCGGATACACGGGGGCGGGCACGAAATCGCCTCGCACGGAATGAGCCACATGCCGTTGTGGGAGCTGTCGCCGGGCGCGTTCGACGGGGAACTGGAAGCGTTCGGCAGGACGGTGCGCTCCATATTGGGGGATGACATCCCCATCCGGGGTTTTCGGGCGCCGACGTTCTCGCTGGACGAAAGCACCATCCATGCGCTTCCCCGGCTCGCGGAACACCGCTATCTCTACGACTCGAGCGTTTT
>JACRCO010000098.1 GCA_016218975.1 Deltaproteobacteria bacterium | reverse complement strand
GGCGAACCAGGTGTGCAGCTCCTGCCACGATTTGACGACTTCGCACTTCAACACATCGGGGAAGCGGCTAAGGAGCGGGTTCGCCAACGACAACACGAACAGCAACTGCCGGCAGTGCCACGATCCCGGGACCGCGGCGGTGACCGCTCCCCACATGTACTCGACGTACGCTGCGTACCAGTCTTCGGCGCACAACACGCTGAAGTGCACGGAGTGCCACGACGTTCACGGCAAGGCGGGGGCCTATGCCGCCATGACGAAGGGGAACAAGCAGGCGATGTGCTACCAGTGCCACAAGGACCCCGCATCGGGCGGAATCCAGAACCTCGCGATTTCCGGCTCCGTCTACTCCAACAACATCCAGGGCGCTTTCGGGATGTCCTCGAAACATCCGCTGGGCACCTCGTTTTCCATCGGCGGCGGCACCTACTCGCTCGAATGCACCTCCTGCCATAACGTGCATATAGTGACCGGAAAATACCTGCAGGCGGGCCAAGGCAAGAGCCCGGTGACACGGTTCACGAACAATCTCGCGGTGTGGGGAGCTTCGCCGGGCCAGAAAATGAACGACTACGCCGGAACCGGCAAATACCAGACGCCATACGTTACGGTGAATACGCTCGGAGGGGCCGAGCTGCCGGACTATGTCGGCTTCTGCATGGACTGCCACCAGTATGCGGTCAACGCGATCGTGGCCAAGGACTGGACGAACGATCCGCACGGCCTTAAAACCGCCGGGCTGACCGGCATGATCACCGGCGGAGGCATAACCGGCGCCCAGTACGCCGGACCGAAGGATTGCCCCAACTGGGAGGGATGCGGAAGAGCGATCGACTGGGGGACTTCCGATTCCTGCGACGAGGCGGCTGCGGCCTCCGCCGGTGTCAACCAGTGCTGGCCCGTGAAACCCCTGGGGTCCGGCACTTCCGCCTGGGTCAAGGGAGCGTACGATCAGGAGCTTCGGAACGCGGGAGTGAATTACGTCCTCTCCTGCACCGACTGCCACGAAGCTCACGGTTCGAACAAGTACAAGCTGCTGCGCTACTCCTTGAGCAATTCACTGGACGACAACACCGTCGGAAACGACGTCGAGCTGGTCAACGACCGTCGGACGATGGGGTTCGGTACCGGCAACAGCGTGGGGGTATGCTACGCGTGCCACTATCCGAAGACGAGGGAACACTCCTACAACCCGGGCTGGCACAACAACGGAGTGTGCGCCACAGGCCCGTGCCATCAGCCGGATCCATACGACCATGTGGCGTTCGGGGCCGGCGAGTGCTACGGGCGGTGCCACTCCAGCACCTATGTGTGGAACACGGACCTCATGAACACGCCGAGCGAGTGGGCGACCTTCCATGAAAACAAGCGGAAGGGGACGGCGACGCAGGCCGCCCCCGCCCACGAAAACGGCCTCGTCGTCCATTACCCGTTCGAAGGCAACCTCAAGGACAACAACATGTGGAACAACCACGGTCTGTGGGTGAACGGGGCCGGCACCTACACGTCCGGAAGGGTCGGGACGGGAATCCAGGTGAACAACAACCCGATCGAGGTCGGCAGCGACGGCTCGGTATCGGGTTCCGCGGTATGGGATTCCACGAACAACGGAAAAACGGGCAACATCTCCAGGCTTACGGAAATGAAGTACAACATGACGCTGGAGGCGTGGGTATACCCGACCGTCAGCGACAACAACGAGCGAAAGATCATGGCGAAGAGTAACTATTGGCAGGGAGGGTATGCCTTATTCCTGAAGCAGATAGACGGGAGATTACGGGTCGCCATGTTTACCAACATGACCGGAGGGGGTCCGACAAGCGACTGGGACGGAACGACCTGCAACGGATTGCGCGGAGCTTTCAGCACGGTTTCGATCCCGCTAAACCAGTGGACCCACGTCGCCGCCACCTACGATTCCACCGGGCCGGACCGGGACTCCTTGGATGGATCCGCCGGGAGGATCAGGATCTATGTTAACGGCGAGGACGTGACGACCAGTTATAGCAGTATATCGTCCTGCTACGCCCAACCCGGCGCCGGCGAAAACGCCATGTTTCCGTTCAGCGACATGAGATTCAAGGACGCAAGCAGGTGCAGCGGCTGGTGCGCGACGGCCCTGTCAATCGGAGGCTTGAACTGGTCGGATGCCGCGAACAACTTCATAGGCCGGTTGGACGAGGTGAAGGTCTGGAACATCACCAAGTCCCCCTCGTATTTCCAAACCATCGACACCATGGCGCCCCCGCGGATCGACAGGGTGGAAGGGGTAATCGGGACAAACCAGCTCTACGTGACCTTCTCCGAGGGGGTGTACTCCAACTCGAACGGTACCGGCGCCCTTGACCGATTCGATTTCACTCTGACGGATACCGACAACGGCAGGACTATAACGGGGGTGACGCACACGGCGGGCGCCTCCACCGCCACTCTGACCTTGAATGCCGCCCTCGACAACTCGAACGACATCAACGTGGACACCCTTGCAGCGGCCGCGAATTCGATTTTCGACGATCACGGGAATCCCGCCGACACGACGTCCGTGGTCATCACGCAGTTCTCCGGATGCCCGACCGGCCAGGTCGTCTTCAACCTGGACGAATCGGCCGGCAGCGCCTTCGTCCTGGACAATTCGAACCTGCTCTACGGCGTTGTGAACGATCCGTCCAACACCATGGGCAGCGGCACCTTTTACGGGGACAACAGCAACAACTACATCAAGTTCGAGTACAACAACAGCTGCCTGCAGGCGGACACGGGGATGCGGCTGGAGGCGCGGATCAGGCCCACCGGGATGTCCGGCACGACGAACTACATAAAGCGCATCGTCGGACGTCTTGTCAACGGCGGCAACTACCAGGTGTCGGTCTGGCGGAACAATGCCATGTCGGGATGGACATACAGCGCACCATCCGGCGTGGCTTCCATCGCGTTCTGGGCGAACCCGGTAGACAGGCACGGGGGCGTGGCGACCAAGCCGGTCCTGACCGATTACACGCTTTGCCCGATCGTTTCCGACCACTGGTATTACGTCCTTGCGGTCTGGGACAACAACAAGGCGGGGGGGATTCCGGGGCAATACTTCGTGCCGGCCGACATTTACGTTGAGGATCAGGGTACCAACGGGAATTACAACGACAACCTGTGGTCGGGTCTGAGGAACTGCACCAAGGCCGACCAGTCTTACCAGGGGACGGACAATTCCAGGAAGTTTTACACAGGAGATTCGATCGTGAAGGCGAACGGCATATTTGCGATAGGATCGGATGCGAGCCTTGGCAGCAATGTGTTCTACGGCTGGATCGACTGGATCAAGTGGTACGGTTCTGCCGGCGCGCCGCCTTCCGGACCTGCGCGTGAATGGGACTACGAGATTGATTTGTCGATGCCCGTGCCGGGCCCTTGAGAGGGCGCAACACGTTCGCAAATGCGTTGACTTCTCCTGCCGCCGAATTTATATTTTCCACCATCACCTTGGACCTTCAGCTACAGGCGAACCCGTACGGCAATCGAGAGCGGATGGACGTCACACGAGCGTTATCCCGGTGCCCGTAACTGCAACCGACCGTTTCTCACGCGGAAAAAGCGTTCTTCCCGCCGCGATGGCGCTTTTCTTTATGCTGGCGCCGCTCCAGGTAAAAGCGTTCAGGGCCGGCGACCGGCATGTAAATCTGAACGGGCAATCCCTTGATGTGACGTGGGACTCGCTGACCATGGCTCCACAGAACATCACGGCGGTCGGATCCGACCTGCTCGAGATCAAGAACATCGCGGGTTTGACGAAGAGTGAGATCAACGAAATCGGGGCCCTTCTGGTCGGGAAATACGGTTCGCTGCTTAAAGTTCCGCCCGAGCATCTTGTCCTGAAGAAAGCGGAAAAGACGGACGGCATATGGCGCGTAAGTTACCAGCAGAGGGTCCGCGGAATGGCGGTTTACGATTCTTCCCTCGTGTTTTCCATCGATACCGACGGGCATATAAAGTCGCTCGACGCCATGCTTTATCCGAACGCGCGCGCCCCCGGGTCGGTGAAAATTCACCGCGGCCAGGCAATCAAGGCGGCGCAGAGCTCCCTGCCGGCGACGGAAAGGAAGGAGTATCGCCTCTTCGCGGAGAACATGGCTATATTCCCGGAGAGGAATGCGGGGTCCGTCGAGTACCGCCAAGTGTTTGTCATAAACATGTTCCCCAGGAAGAACGGCAAGTCCTCCTCATCCGGCGGATGCGCAGTGATCGTAGACGCCCAGACGGGTAAAGTCGTACGAATCCAGGCCTTGCAGAAGTCGCAAGGATGCAGCCTGCCGTAAGAGTCGATTCCCGAAGAAACCTTCCAGTAAGAAAAACCCGAACGGAAATTTTTACAAACGCACCGAAATCGGCCAAGTACGGTCGATTTCCGTGTATTATTTTTCAGATGGATCGACGGCATGGGAAGCGGACCTATGGCTGACGATACTCCAAAGCGCTCCAGGGCCGTGCGCCCCAAGGCATCGCGAAGAGGCAACAGGGAAAACGCGCGTCTCCTCGCGGAGCTCAGGGAGAGCGAGGAACGATACCGCCGCGTCGTGGAGCGTTACCCTGACGTGGTCGCCATCCTGCAGGACGGAAAAGTCGCCTACATCAACGAGCCCGGGGTGAAGTTCTTCGGAGGAGTTTCGCCGGAGGATCTTGTCGGGCGGAACGCGATGGACCTTGTACACCCCGATTCCAGGGAGCTTGCGGGGAGGCGTATCGGGGAGTTGATGGAGGAGCGGAAGGGAACCCCCGTGGAAGAGGCGAAGTTCCTCCGGCTCGACGGCACCGCCGTGGACGTGGAGGTGCATGCGATACCCACCGTGTACCAGGGCCGCCCCGCCGTCCTTGGCTTCGTACGCGACCTTACCGAGCGAAAACGTGCGGAGGAGGAACTGCGGTCCAGCGGAGAGACTCTCCAGGCGCTCATCAACGCGTCGCCGCTGGCCATCGTCACGTTCGATCCGGTCGGGAACATACGTATGTGGAACCCGGCCGCCGAACGAATGTTCGGTTGGATGGCGCAGGAGGTGGTGGGCAGGCCTCACCCGATAGTTCCGGAGGACAAGAAGGAAGAATTCCGTGCGTTCCGTGAATTCGCACTCGGCGGCGGGACGTTCACCGGCAAGGAGCTTCGCCGCGTGCGAAAGGACGGCTCGGCCATCGAAATCAGCGTATCGACGGCGCCGTTGCGCGACGCGTCCGGCGGGATCACCAGCATAATGTCCATAATAACGGACATTTCCGAGCGGAAGCGGGCCGAGGAAGCGCTGCGGCTCAGCGAGGATCAGCTTCGCCAGGCTCAGAAGATGGAGGCGGTGGGAAGGCTGGCAGGAGGGATCGCCCACGACTTCAACAACCTGTTGATGGCGATAACTGGGTACAGCGAACTGTTGCTCGACCGGGTCGGCGACAGCGAACCGATGTGGAGAGAGATCGAGGAGATCCGCAGGGCCGGCGCGCGGGCGGCGGCGCTCACCCGCCAGCTTCTCGCCTTCAGCCGCCGCCAGGTTCTTCAGCCGAAGCTGCTTGAGTTGAACTCGGTAGTGCTGAACGTGGAAAGGATGCTCCGGCGGCTGATCGGCGAGGACGTCGAACTGGTCACTTCGCTGGGCGAGGGATTGGGGAAGGTGAAGGCCGATCCGGGCCAGGTTGAGCAGGTGATCGTGAACCTGGCGGTCAATTCCCGGGACGCCATGCCTGCGGGGGGCAGGCTCGATATCCGGACAGCGAACGTGGACGTTCCGAAGGGGGCATCTTCACCGCCCGCCGATGTTCCCGCGGGCGAATGGGTCGTTCTTTCGATGAGCGACACCGGCACGGGAATGAGCGAAGAAGTCAAGACGCACCTGTACGAACCATTCTTCACCACGAAGGAGAAGGGGACGGGCCTGGGGCTTGCCACCGTATACGGCATCGTCCGGCAGAGCGGGGGGCATATTCGGGTCGACAGCGTTTCCGGGCGGGGGACGACCTTCGAAATATACCTGCCCCGTTTCGACGGTGCGGCGGATCCCCACGATATCGCCCCCGCCGAGCCGGGTTCCCTGGGTGGAAGGGAAACGATCCTGGTGGTGGAAGACGAAGAAATGGTGCGTGAGCTTGTATGCGAAATTCTGCTGCGAAGCGGGTACACGGTGCTGGAGGCGGGTAACGGGGAAGAGGCGCTCGAGATATCCATGCGGTACGGGAAACCGATCCACCTTATGGTGACGGACATGGTGATGCCGAAGATGAGCGGGCAGGAGCTTGCCGAGCGGCTGTCCCCGCTTCGGCGGGAGATGAAGGTGCTTTTCATGTCCGGCTACACGGACAAGGTTTCATTGCATCACAGGGTGGCGAACCGGGAAGTGGCATTCCTGCAGAAACCGTTCGGTCCTGGAACGCTCACGACGAAGGTCCGCGAGGTGCTGGAATCGGGGCCGGGGGGGACGTATAGATGAAGAAGTCGGGGACCGGCCCGGCCTTGAAACGCTCGGGAGGAAGAAAGGCAGGGGAGATCCGCCCGATCCGGATCGTCGAAGGGGTGCAGAAGCACGCTGAAGGGTCGGTTCTTTTTGAAATGGGCGACACGAAAGTGGTCTGCGCCGCGTCGATCGAAGAGCGGGTTCCGCCATTCCTCAAGGGAACCGGCAAGGGATGGGTCACCGCGGAATATTCGATGCTGCCGCGTTCCACGGACACACGGGTGGCCAGAGAGGGGAGAACGGGGAAGGTCCAGGGGCGCACGTATGAAATCCAGCGCCTGATCGGGCGCGCATTGAGGGCGGTGGTGGATTTCGAGGCGCTGGGAGAAAGGACGATCACGATAGACTGCGACGTGCTCCAGGCTGACGGAGGGACGCGCACGGCGTCGATCAACGGCGCCTGGATCGCCTTGTGGCAGGCATGCGCACGGCTGGTATCGGGCGGAACGATTTCATGGAATCCCGTCCGGGAGCCCGTCGCGGCGATCAGCGTCGGCGTCGTGGGAGGCAGGATCCTCGTCGACCTCGACTACGAGGAGGATTCATCCGCCGAAGTGGACATGAACGTGGTAATGACGGGTAGCGGGGACATGGTCGAGGTCCAGGGAACCGCCGAAGGCAGGCCGTTCACCCGCGGCCAGCTCGACGCAATGCTACGGGCGGCCATGGGCGCGGGGAAAAGTATCGCGCGGATGCAGAATTCCTGGAGGCGGGGGAGCAAGTGATCCGGCTCCTCCTGGCCACGAAAAACCGCGGGAAAGTCCAGGAGCTAAAGGCGCTGTTGGGGCTGGGAGCGCTGAAAAACGTCGAGGTCAAGGCGATCTTCGAAATGCCGCATATAAAGGAACCCGAGGAGAACGGGAAGACCTTCTCCGATAACGCCCGGATCAAGGCGCTTCATTACGCCGCGGCCCACCGGCTGATGTGCATCGCCGACGACTCCGGCATTGTGGTGGACGCGCTGGGAGGACGGCCCGGAGTGCATTCCGCGCGATACGCGGGCCCGCAGGCGTCGGATCGCGACAACAATGCCATGCTCCTTGACGATCTTAAGGCGTGTCCCGGGCCGTGGAAAGCGGCGTTCGTATGCGTGGCGGTCTGCGTGCTTCCAGGCCGCGTGATCGCGGAAACGGACGGCCGGATCGACGGTGAGATCATCCCCGCCCCGCGCGGGACGGGAGGTTTCGGTTATGACCCCGTCTTCCTTGTGAAAGGGACGGGAAGAACAATGGCCGAGCTATCCACCGAGGAGAAGAACAGGATCAGCCACCGCGGCCAGGCGATCCGCAAGCTTGTCGCGGAACTGCGCGCCCAGGGGGTGCTGGGGTAAGGCGCCTGTGCCGGCGGTTGCCCTTCCATGCAGTATCCTGGTTTTTGGATATAGATGATGCCGCCGAATCCGCCTATAATCCATCAAAGCGTATCGTAAGAAGACGTCGGGATTTAGCGCAGCCTGGTAGTGCACTTGCCTTGGGTTGAGGAGAAGGGTTGAGATCGTGACCGAGACGGAAATAAAGGTTGTTCTTCAGAAGATCGTGGAGCGTATAACGGAGCGTTTTCGGCCGGAAAAAATCATTTTGTTCGGTTCGTATGCACGTGGCAAGCAGACAGCGGACAGCGATGCCGATCTGTTGATCGTCATGAATGTAACGGGTTCCAAGCGAATGACTGCAGTCGAGATCGATTTGCTACTTGTAGGAATACCGATACCGACAGACATAATCGTCGTGACCCCCGAGGAAGTTGAGATATACCAGGATTGCGTGGGAACCATCATCCGCGAGGCGATTCGCGAAGGTAAGGTTATTTATGAACGTGCGGCCTGAAATCGTTCACGAGGTGTTTCTCTGGGTCGAGAAAGCGGAACATGATCTGACCGCGGCAAAACATAATATGCAATTGGTATGTGAAGGGCTCGCGGAGGTCGTTTGTTTTCATAGCCAGCAATGCGTCGAAAAGTATCTGAAAGGCATCCTCGTCCTGCATGGGATTTCATATCCCAGGACACACGACCTGCGCGTGCTGCTTGATCTTGCCTGCCATCATACTGCACTCGATCTTCCTCCGGATCAGGTTCTTCCGTTGAACCGTTATTCGATCGAGGGGAGGTACCCGGGGAATTGGGACCCGATTACCGAAGAAGAGGCTTCGGGAGCAGTGGAAATGGCTCGCCGAGTAAGGGATAGGATACGGTCGTTATTACCGGATGAAATTTTGAAAGGCAATACCTGATTTTGGCGGGTAGGGCTCCTTTAATCCGGTATGCTTTCCTTGTGATTTCGGGAAGGCGAACGCGAGCCGGTCGGGGCGAAGCCTGACCCCTTGCGATATATGAGTTGTAGTGCGAAATGGATTTATAAGTCGGGACGTAGCGCAGCCTGGTAGCGCACTTGCCTTGGGAGCAAGGAGCGAGAATCCGACAGATCGGAATATGGAACTGTGGATTCGAGCTCCGAGGCAGCGCCGAGCGGTTAGCGAGGAATAGGCGCCATGGATGGCGCCGTTAGCTGCCGAGGCCGCCGGCGGAGTGAGTACAAGGATGTACGAACGCGAGCCGGTCGGGGCGAAGCCTGACCCCTTGCGATATATGAGTTGTAGTGCGAAATGGATTTATAAGTCGGGACGTAGCGCAGCCTGGTAGCGCACTTGCCTTGGGAGCAAGGGGTCGGCGGTTCAAGTCCGCCCGTCCCGACCAGAATTTTCAAGTAGTTGCCTGTTTTCCGTGCCGGCCGCCTGTAGCAATTCTTACCAAAAGGTTACCAGAGTTTTCCTGGTCTACTGGGTCGCGGAGGACAAGAATCCAACTGGCTTACAAAAACGAACGGTGGTTCCAGCGCAATTTGTCCTCGGGGAAGGAGATCGTAATGTTTTTTCCGTGGGAAATCGTAGCTGGGTCGATCAGGCAGGATAAAACCTTCGACGACCTGAGCCAAGCCCTCAAGGAATTCCGGAAAGGTGGGCGAGTCCGACCGGACTGACGATATTTGCAGCGTTGAACATAGGGAATGGCCTTCATGGATCTTCCGCCCATCCAATTTTCTTTTCTGAATAAACCCTAACAAATCTGCTTGACCTCGAATTCTTGTAGGCCGTACATTGGCCGTACATCATAAAGGAGAGCCGCTTGTGCCACGGAAAACAGAGAAACTGACCATTAGGATCGACCCCGTCGTGAAAGAAGCGTTGCGTCAAGCGGCGGAACATGACAATCGGAGTGTCGCGAACATGATCGAGGTCCTCATCCGGGACCATTGCCGGAAAGCAGGCGTCGAGATCGAAGGTGTCCTCTCTATGGCGGAACAGAGCGCGGCGAGAAAGGTGCGAAGGTAGGCGGAGGAGCCTATGACCGGCTACAACGAAGCATTCTCTCGTGTCCTTATCGACAAAGCACTTCGAGATAGCGGTTGGAACATCCTCGACGACAAGGTTGTCCGGTTCGAGGTAACGGGTTCGAGCGGCCGCGTAGATTACCTCCTCTTCGGAAAATACGGTCCCCTCGCTGTCCTTGAAGCAAAGCGCGAGGACGAGGACCCTTACGACGCCAAGGAGCAGGCTCGCAAATACGCCGAGACCGCCAAGGTGCCTTTTGTCATCCTCTCCAACGGCCGACAGCACTGGTTCTGGAACTATGAGCGGGCCGACCAGCGAGATGCCTACCGTATCGAACGGTTCCCCTCCCAGGAGGATCTCGATCGGCT
Organism: Deltaproteobacteria bacterium; assembly: GCA_016218975.1. Lineage (NCBI taxonomy): Bacteria > Pseudomonadati > Myxococcota > Myxococcia > Deltaproteobacteria bacterium. Next base: position 49,664 of record JACRCO010000098.1, on the reverse strand, counting down.
CCGCCAGAAGAATCTCAAGCCGCCCAGTCCCCTGATGTCGGAACCCATCGGCTCGGATTACCTCAAGCCATTTCGGAGAGACATCGGCCTCCGCGGGTATCAGATCCGAGCGATCGACGAAGTTTCCAATCAGTTCGACGAGCAGGGGAAGCGGAAATTCCTTTTGGAGATGGCAACCGGAACCGGCAAGACACTGCTCTGCGCCGCCCTTGGCAGGAGGTTCCTCGTCACCCGGAACGCCGAGCGCATCCTCTTTATTGTGGACCGCATCGAGCTTGCCAAGCAGACGATGGAGGACTTCGAGGTTATCCTCCGGGACTACAAGCCGGTAATCTTCAAGACCGCGCGCCGCCGCCCTCTGGAGCTGCTCGGCTCTTGTGTGGTTGTCGCCACGATCCAGTCACTGATGGTCGACCGCCGTTACCGGACGGAGTTCACCCCGTTCCACTTCGACCTGGTTATCAACGACGAGGCCCACCGGTCCATCTACGGCGATGCCCGGGAATGTGTCCAGTTCTTCCAGGCGACGCGTATCGGCCTGACCGCCACCCCCAAGGCATACCTCCTCAATGTGGACATTGGCGCTCTGGGGCAGGAAAACCCGAAGGCCCTTGAGGCCCGCCAGCTCCGCGACACCTACATCTACTTCGGTTGTGAACCGGGGGAGCCGACCTTCCGGTACGACATGATAGAGGGTTCGAAGGATCCCGAAGGCCCGTTCCTCTGTACGCCCAAGATCTTCGACATCCGGTCGGACATCACGACGCAGGCCCTGGACGATGGCGGGTGGGCCGTCACGATCGACGAGCGGGAGGAGAACTACAAGGTCCAGGACCTCGAACGGAAGATCTTCACACCTGAGCGCAACCGGGTCATGTGTGAGGAGTTCCTGAAACACGCTCAGCGCGAGCCCAACGGAAGCCTCGGAAAGTCCATCATCTTTGCTGTAAACCAGACCCACGCGACCAACATCACGAAGATCCTAAACGACATGCAACCGGAGATTGCGGTGACGATCACCTCACGGATTCCAGACTCCTCGTCGATCGCCAAGGAGTTCCGTGACGGAAAGCGGAAGGAGCGCGTCGCCGTGTCCGTGGACATGCTGTCCACAGGCTACAACTGCCGCAATCTCCTGAACATCGTGCTCATGCGCCCCGTTTTTTCCCCGACGGAATACATTCAGATCAAGGGTCGGGGGACGAGGCTCTACACGTTCAAGCACGACGGTAAAGCCTACGACAAGGAACATTACTTCATCCTCGATTTCTGCGGTGTCGCGGAATACTTCGAGGAGAAATATGACTACACCATTCCCATCCTGTTGCCGATCCCCAAGGGTGGGGAGGCTCCCCCGACTACACCCCCTGGTCCGGGCCCCGGTCCAGGCGTCGGGCCGGAACTCGTACCGCCGGAGCCGGGTCCTCCCAAGCCCCCAAAGGAAATCCCCGTTTGGACGGGCCGAGACATCGTGGTTTCGGAGGAGATACGGATCGTCGGCCCGGACGGGGAGAAGGTGGACATCCTGACCTTCCGAGGCCGCTTCGAGAAGGACGTCCAGGAATTTGCCGAGAAAGACCCGGCGTTCAAGGAAGCCGTGGAAAACGAGGACGACGACGCTGTGGAGACCATCATGCAGGAGCGGTTCTTCCACAAGCCGGAGATGTTCTACTCTGCGGACAAGCTGGTCAAGGCTTATGACGTCCCGGCCCCGACACCGTCCTTCGTTTACGGGGCCTTCGGCCGGCGCCCGCTTCCCACCAAAGACGAGATCGTCGACGATACGGTGGACTCGATCGCCGCTCGCTTCAACCTGAGGTACAGCGAGCAGAAGCTCTTGAGCGCCATGGCGGGGCTCGTGGCGGAAGACCCCGAATCGCTCCGGAAGTTCCTCGACAACGACGTCACCCTGTACGACAGCAGCCAGTTCAATAAGATCGGTGGGCTTCCCGCTCTGGCACGGTTCGAGCACCGCGATGAGGTGTTCGGAGCCCTGCGCCAGTCGATGCTGGTGCGGCAGTCCATCCAAGGAGCGATAAACGCATGACGCCGAGCATCATCACGGTTCCATCGAACGGGAACAACTTCTTCTCTTCCGGCCTTCGTGGGAAGGTCGACGCCCTCATGGACATGCTCTACTCGGGTGGTGTCAACAATCCCATGGACTCAATCGAGCAGATCTCCTACCTGCTTTTCCTGCGACTCCTTACCGAGAAAGACAATCAACGGGCGGCCGTCAGCAAGACGTACAAGAAGATCTTCTCAGGGAAGTGGGAGAGATATTCCTGGGAGCATTTCGTCACGTTGGCCGGAGACGAGTTGTTCGAGACGGTCCGCGGCGCCATCGAGGCGATCCACGGCCTGCCCGGCCTGTCGGCAACAGGCCAACTGCTCTTCAACCGCGCCACGCTAAAGATCTACGACCGCCCCACGCTGCGTGCCGTCGTCCAAGCCATTAACGACATGGATCTCACTACGACCGACGGCCACGACTTTAAGGGGGACATGTACGAGTACCTGCTCGGCAAGATCGCCGTCTCGGGCACAAACGGGCAATTCCGGACTCCCCGGCACATCATCGACATGATCGTGGCGATGGTGAACCCACAACCGATGGAACAGATCTGCGACCCGGCGTGCGGAACTGCCGGGTTCCTCATCTCCGCCTTCTACCACATCATGAAGCAGCACACGAATCCGGCGGACTTGGAAAAAGGCACCATCGACGGATCGCTCCTGAAACCAAAGCAATGGAAGCACCTGGACGAGATGGCCTTCACCGGGTACGACAACGACGCGAACATGGTGAAGATCGCCATCCTGAACCTGTACCTGCACGGTCTGGAGAAGGCCAACATCGAGTTCTTCAATCCGTTGACGACAAGCATCAGTGGGAAGTACCCGGGAGCCACCTACGATGTGATACTCGCGAATCCTCCCTTTGCCGGGTCGATCCAGAAGGAAAGCATTCTTTCTGACATCAATCTACCCACCCGCGATACCGAACTGCTGTTTCTGAAGTGGTTCATTGACCATCTCGCTCCGGGAGGACGCGCAGGGGTAATCGTGCCCGCCGGTGTCCTTTCGGGGGCCACGAGGTCGCACAAGAAACTCCGCGATATGCTCCTGAACGAGTGCGAGATGCAAGCCGTGGTTTCCATGCCGTCGGGGGTGTTCAGACCCTACGCCGGAGTCAGCACGGCATTCCTGGTGTTCAGGAAGGGAGGGAGGACCAAGACCGTCTGGTTTTACGATATTACCGCGGATGGCTACTCCCTCGACGACAAACGAACGACGACAGAGGCGAACGACATCCCCGACGTTCTCGCCAAATGGACCGGCCGAGAGGAGGGACCGAATAGCCTCCGTATACCGGTCGAGAAGATCGTCGAGAACGACGGCAGCCTTGCAGTGGGCCGGTACAAGGTCATCGCGGCTGAAGCCGTCAATCACGACACGCCGAAGGAAATCCTTGCGGAGGTATTGGTTCTCGAAGAGAAGATTGCGAAACAAGCGAAGGCATTGCTGGCCGAGGTAGGGAAGTGAAACAGGTTTGGCCCGAAAAACGGCTTGGAGATGTTTGTCAGATCAACCCTCGGGAGGGGAAAGGCGGTCTACCGCCTGCCGAGACCGAAGTATCCTTCGTTCCGATGTCCGCCATCGACGAAACAACCGGGTCGATACGTTTTGCGGTAGTCAAGCGGTGCGGAGAAGTCTCGAAGGGGTACACCTCCTTTCGGGAGAATGATGTTCTCTGCGCCAAAATCACTCCATGCATGCAAAACGGCAAGGCGGCGATCGCCCGGAATCTGACCGGAGGCATCGGATTTGGTTCCACTGAATTCCATGTGTTGCGTCCGGGACCGGAAGTGCTCCCGGAGTGGGTTTTTGCTTTTGTACGACAACCGTCTTTCAGGACGGCTGCAGAGGCAAATTTCACCGGAACGGCGGGGCAACAGCGTGTTCCTACAAACTTCATGACCAACTCGCGGATTCCGGTTCCGTGCATCTCTGTGCAGGAAAGGATCGTGACGATTCTCGATACCGCAGATCGACTCCGCCGTCTCAGAGAGGAGGCCGACCATCGTACGGGGAACCTAATTCCTGCGTTGTTCAAAGAGATGTTCGGGGATCTTGCGGCGAACCCGAAAGGGTGGCCAAATGCCACCTTGGGTGAACTAGCAGAGATAAACCCGCGACCTCTCAATACCACGGGGATATCGCCCGACACCGCTGTCTCTTTTATCCCGATGGCTGCGGTAGATGAAAAGGCAGGAGTTATCGCTCGGCCAGAGACGAGATTACTTTCCGGGGTGTCAAAAGGTTTTACGTCCTTTAAGGATGGAGACGTCCTTTTCGCAAAGATCACACCATGTATGCAAAACGGCAAGGCAGCCATTGCTCAAGATCTGATTGGTGGAATAGGGTTCGGCTCCACTGAATTTATCGTGCTTCGTCCACGCCCGGAAGTACAAGCCCAATTCATCTTTTCGATCATTCGGCGAGATGGATTCATAAAAGAGGCAGAGATAAACTTTACCGGTACCGCAGGGCAACAGCGAGTTCCACGAAGTTTCATTGAGGGCTACAAATGCTTCAGGCCACCGTTATCTCTGCAAAAAGAATTCGCCGCCCGCGTTGCTGAGATCCGCTTGCTTGAGGCCAAGCAAGCCGAATCCTGCCGCCGGCTGGACGATCTGTTCCAATCCCTTCTCCATCGCGCGTTCCGAGGGGACCTGTAACGATGGCGGCGAGAAAGGCCGTGGCCGCACGTATCATGGGCGATGACATGCAGGCGTTGTTCTTCTGGTACCAAGCCGCGAATCTACTGATAGAGACGTCGCCTGCCGACCGCGTCATCCTTGAACACGATGGTGTATCCGGAATGGACGACGTCGTTGTGTATTATCGGGCACCCGGCGTCGACGCGAGCGGCCGTCTAAGCAGGGCGGACTTCTTTCAGGTAAAATACCACGTCGACCAGCGGGACGCCTACTGCTCTCGAAACCTGATAGACCCCGGTCTCACGGGGAACAAAAGCTCCCTGTTACAGAGATTCCATGCGGGGTATAAAACCGTCCGCAGGAAACACGACTGGTTTCTCCTCAACTTCGCGTCCAACTGGGGGTGGAAGGCCGATGACCCTCTAGCCAAATCAGTCCGCGAGGACGGCTCCTTGCCTAGAGGGTTTTTTACGGATGGACCGAAGGGCAAACTTGGTGCGGCGAGGGAGTCGTGGCGCAGCCACCTCGTCGTACCCCCTGACGAATTCGAAGATTTCGCCCTCCGCCTCAGGTTTCAGCCGCACTACTTCAACCGCCGCGACTTTGGAGCCATTGTGGACGACCGGCTCTACCGGGCCGGCCTCAGGCCAGTTCCCCCGGATCGTCGCGCGAACCCGTACACCGATCTGGCGCGAAAGTTCATCATGGAAGGACCAAACGAATTCGACGCAAAAACGCTGACCGAGATCTGCGATCGTCATGACCTCTTGGAGAAGAACGCGTCGACGGGACCTAAAATCCCGACGCTCGGCATTCGTAGCTTCATGCGATTCGCGGAGCGGATCGAAGCAGAAACCAATCGCTTCGTCTGCGTGGCAAAGCACTTCGATGGAAGGCACATTCGAGATGGAAGGTTGTGGACCGACGAGGTTGTCCCCGCCCTCCGGGCATTCCTGGAGGATTCGTCGTTGCGGGAACGCGAGCACCACCTTCTCCTGGAATGCCACGGGTCGGTCGCGTACGCAGCGGGTTTCACCCTGGACCGCAAATCCGGCACGCAGGTGTTCCCGGTACAGAAAGGGGCGATCCGAGAACCATGGAAACCATCGGCCTCTCCGGCTTGGCCGACGGGTGAGCCTGAGTGGAGGGTCGAAGTAAGCGAACAAAGCGTTGTTTCCGCGGACGCGGTTGTTGCAATCTCCGCCACCAATCCGATCCTGGCCGACGTGGAAAGGTACCTCAGCGAAACCGGTCTTTCCATTCGTCGGCTTATCCACTTCGTCCCGGAATCCGGCCCGAGCTACCTAAGCGTGAAGGGCGCAGACCACGCGGTATTGATTGCGGACGGGGTCGTACAAGAAGTGCGTCGCCAGAGGCAGAACGGCGTGACCGGAACGATCCATCTGTTTGTCGCTTCCCCCAACGCCCTATTGTTTTTCTTGGGACAATCCGGAAGAACTATGGGGCGGGTGCGTCTTTACGAGTTCGATTTCGACAACGAACGGGGCAACACGTACACTCCGAGTTTCGCTCTGCCATAACGGCAGGGTGGTGGCCGGAGTCAAGGAGGTGTGACGACATGATACTCGAAAGCAATTTCGCAAAGTTCCTCCAAGAGATCCGTCTCCAGGAGAACCATCGGGAAGCTCTTCAGACGGGCCACAATACGCTCAGGGATAGGCTCAGGGCCGACCAGGATCTCAAGTCCGTCATCGTAAGCGACTTCCTCCAGGGAAGCTACCGTCGGGACACCTCGGTGCGCCCCCACGGGGACGCTCGGGCCGACGTCGACATTGTGGTGGTAACGAACTTGAAGGAACGCAAGGTTGGCGGAGACGGGGGTTATACTCCTGCCCAGGCGATCAACATCTTCAAACCCTTTGTCGAGAAGCACTACAAGGGAAAGTACCGGATTCAGGGACGGTCCATAGGGATCGAGCTCTCGTACGTGGAGCTCGATCTCGTCATCACGTCGGCTCCTACTGAAGCGCAAGCGAGATTCCTGGCCTCAGAGGCCGTTACCACGAACTTCAATCTTTCGGACGCCCCGGACTGGCGACTCCACGAGGCATGGCTCAGCCCTGACAAGAGGACGTCTGCCGCCCTCAGCAAGCTCTACGAAGCAGAAAGGGGAGAGGAATGGAAGATGGAGCCTCTCCGTATTCCGGACCGGGATGCTAACATCTGGGAAGATACACACCCGCTTGAACAAATCCGCTGGACCCGGGATAAGAACTCGCGGTGCAATAAGCACTTCGTAAATGTCGTTAAAGCGATAAAGTGGTGGCGCTTGGAGAAGCACCCCGAGCCCGAGCGACCCAAGGGATTTCCCCTCGAACGCCTTGTCGGCGAATGCTGCCCCGACAACATTGGGTCAGTCGCCGAAGGGATAAAAAAAACGCTAACCGAGATTGTTCTGAAGTATAGAGAGGACGTCGACAACGGCCGGAATCCTGTCCTTCCGGACTATGGAGTACCCAGCCATGACGTCTTCGCTCGGATCACGGTGGAGGACTTCGCCAAATTCTTCGAACAGACCGAGAATGCGGCACTCTTAGCGGCACAGGCATACGAGAGTACCGACCCGGCAGAGAGCGGCAAGCTATGGCAGAAGCTACTCGGGGACAAGTTCCCAAAGCCGTCCAACGGTGGAGGCAAAACTTCAGGCGGTTTCACGGAACGGATCGCTCCAACAATCCCCGGGAGCACAAGGTTTGCCTAACGGAAACGTCCCCCGGTCTCCGAACAGTGCGATCGTCGTCGCCCTGAACGCACTCCGGGGAGCGGCGGATCTGAAGGTCCTAGGCACCCCCGTCTGGTTCGGCACCGACAATGGCTGGGCCTTCCCGGTCGAGATCGTGGCTCGTGTCTCTTCGGATCATATCCCGCCAGTAAGCCGTTGGTTCATCACGCTCTCCGACATCTATCCTGCGGGGGAAGTCTGCTATTTCCCGGCAAAGGAGGGAGGAATTACTTGTACGTTTCCCCATCAAGCCCTGAACATCTCAGGCTCGGACACCCTCCCATGGAGGAAGGGCAAACTGTGTCTCGAATCCCAGGTTCGATCACTCGGGGGGTACGACTTCACGGAGGAGCCATTCGGAGATGCAGAACTCCGGATGTTGTGGTATGCGGAAAGGGCGAGCCAGTGGATCAAGGCGGCCGCCGAAGGAACGCTTCTCAGACCCGGCGATCCTTTTGAACTCCCCGACTATCGGGGACTAGCCTTTTCCGCCATCCATGTGGTTCATGACGAGGGCCCCGCTTCCATGTCGGCCTGGACGGCCACAATGGAACGAATCGGCCGAATCTTCTTCGCGCCTTGTCCACCCCCGAAAGATGCCGTTGCTGTCTACCGGTACGAAACCTTCGATGGGAGATCTATCCGAGAGGGATCATGGAGATACAAACCCCCGGAGACTGACATCAGGGAAGGAGTGTGGTGGCTCTGGCCGGGGCCGATCATCTTGGAACCATGGCAAGCTCCTGTCACCTGGAGAGACCTAAGTGGATTGGGGATTAGGTTGGGTGTGGACCTCATCGGCGGTTTCAAGACGATCATTTCGCACATAAGCCCCAAGGTCGACCGTGTCATTCTGCTCCTGGGATTCCCAATTCCGCGGAAAGTCGGAGAAGCAAATTCCGAGATCCATTGGAAGGCTATCGATCTGCCCGTTTTTAGACCGGGAGGAGGCAAGGCGCCACATGGATTCAGAAAAAACGCGATGGGGTTGGAACGCAAATTCCAGTTGGATCTTGCCGATGACCGTGCGATTCCATATCTCATGACTAGCAACTGGCACCCTGACCGGCTGAGGGTCCGTGGACGATTTGGAGAGAAACTCCGAGACGCCTCAGTCGGAATCATTGGTGTGGGTTCTCTTGGGTCCGCGGTGGCAGAGCTCCTAGCGCGCGGAGGAGTGAAGACCTTCGTTCTCGTCGATGGAGAAAACATAGGGGTCGGTAATCTATCCAGACACGTCCTGACCCTCCATGACCTGTCGCAAAACAAGGCAATAGCCGTTGCGGAACGTCTGCAATCCATATCGCCTCATCTGTCGGTCGTCCCCCTGAAATCCAACTTCCCGAGCACAGAATCCGTGCGGATGATGGATGGCATTGATGTTCTGATCGACTGTACGGCGTCGGACGGGATACTGTCTTCCCTCGCTTCCACCTGGTTCCGTATCCCGAAGTTGTTCGTTTCCCTGTCGCTCGGTTTTCGCGCAAGGCGACTGTATTGCTTCACTGCATACGGGAACACATTTCCGGCCGCACGGTTCCGCGATCAAATCCGGGGCTGGATGGACAAGGAAAAGCAGCATATTGCCGAGGATGAAGAAATATTTGAGGGAGCTGGATGCTGGTCCCCCCTCTTTCCCGCGAGGTACGAGGATGTTGTGCTGGCCGCGGCCACTTCCATCAAAGAGATCGAGTCGCGTGTCAATACCCCTCCACCGTATCCCTCGCTTGTCGTCTATGAACAGAAATTCGCGGACAATATCTTCGTCGGTTACGACCGCACGGACGGAGCCGAGACCGGCGGGACGTCGTGAGTCCGACCCCGCGATCCTATTCTTCCGACGACGGAAGGTTTAAGGTGATCCTCCCGGGGGAAGTCGAACACAAGATCCGTGGTCTCTGTGCGATAGCGAGAGGACGGGAAACGGGAGGAATTCTCGTCGGCAAATACACGCCAAACCGTGCGACGGCAATTCTCACCGCCGCCACCCCGCCGCCCAGGGACTCCAAAGCGGGGCGTACTTGGTTCCACAGGGGAGTCGCCGGGTTGCAGCGGTTCTTGGCAAAGCTGTGGTCGAAACCAAGTCGGGAATACTACATAGGGGAATGGCATCATCACCCGGCCGATATCGTTGCCCCGAGCACAGACGACGTGCGGCAGATGAAACGCATATCCGAGGACGAGAACTACCACTGCCCGGAGCCCGTGCTCATCATCGTAGGCGACGGAAGGGACGAAAGATGGAATGCGAGGGTCTTTATCTTTCCCTTTGCGGGGCAACCGGTGGAGTTGCAGGAATGCTCCATGTGAATAGCGAGATTGCGGCCGGCGAGACATTAGATATTCCTGTTTTGGTGCGTCGCTATCTAAGGTGCTTTCCGCGGCCGGAACTGGTTCCTTGGAATGGCTTGACAGACCGGCAATATACACAGAGAAATGGAAAAGACAGGAAGGGGAACGTTCCGAATGAAAGTTGGAGATGCATTCGCCACCCTGCTTGACCGTATCGAGCCTCTTGACTCAGAACTTGCGGACATCAGAACGAAGATGTCCACGATCAACAGACGCCTCGTAGACTCCTTCGGAATTAAGAAGATTTTCCTTGCCGGTAGCCACAAGCGAGGGACTGCGATCCGTCGCCATAGCGATGTCGACTTCTTCGTACTGTTTCCGGTCGCCGAATCGCAGTGGGGTGACCGGAGGATCAGTTCCGAAACGTTTATTGAGAAGATCAGAAAGGACCTGACGGGGCGGTATCCGAACACGCAGATCTCCCGGGACGAGCAGGCCGTCGTCGTAAAATTCGGCGGCGGCGCAAACTCGGTGGACGTGGTTCCCGCCGTATTCCACGGGTTCAGCGCGCAGAAGCGTCCGATGTATCTCATCCCCAAAGGGGGCGGGGAGTGGAAGGTGGCAAGTCCCGATTCACATGACACCTATATCGAGAGTGCCAACGAGGCATCAGGCAGGAAGCTCCGGTATGTGTCCAGACTTTTGAAATACTGGCGTCACTGCCGGGAGGCAGACATCAGACTGTCGTCATTCCATATTGAACTGTACCTCGCGGATTCTGGAATCTGCTCGGGCGTGAGCAGTTACTCGTATTGCGTTGCAAAGGCGTTATGGGATCTTAAGGAACGTAACTGTAGGGCGATGCAGGATCCGCTTCGCATTTCCGGGTTGGTGCCAGCCGCAAGGACGGCGGCGTATCAGGAAAAGGTCAGCCGCTCCATCGCCGCTTCCGCCAACCATGCTGCGTACGCCTATAGCGCGGAGAAAAAGGGCGATCATGTCGAAGCTAGGCGGCAATGGGACATCGTATTCAACGGATACTTCCCTAAACGTGCATCGTAAGAGACGACGATGAACGATATTCCGGAGAGACTGGCGCAGGAATCGTTCTTTAAGTTGTGGGCGGCATCCAACCACCTGTACATGCGGGCGAAACGAATATTGAAAGTGCAGATGGTCTTGGTCGTCCTCGCCCCAGTAGGTCTTGCCTTTGCACTCATTGCTTGGTCGGACCTCAAGCCCTGGGTCGGCTTGTATAGCGTTCTTGTCTCCGCTGGTGACGCAGTTATTCCCTACTACCTCCTGAAGAGACTGAAAGAATCCGCTGCACGAATACAGGAGAAGTTCGACTGTGACTTGTTGGGAATGGAGTGGCATGAGCGGAGGGTTGGAAAGGAGGAGCCGGAAGAGACAATCAGCGACGCATTTCGGAAAGCGGGACAGGACGCTATCAGCAGAAAACGCGTGTCGGAGTGGTACCCGATTTCGGTCGGGAAAGTGCCGCTCCCAGTTGCCCGTATTCTGTGCCAGCGAGGGAATGTAGTGTGGGACGCCGGTCTCCGCAGTCGCTACACCGGCGGTGTTCTCGCTGTTCTGATCGCCCTTGGTGCTGTGGTGTTGGTCGCTGGATTCTGGCGCCGGATGGACGTCCGGGATGTCGTTCTATCCGTGCTATCGCCAGCCTTGCCACTTTTTCTGTGGCTCATCCGCGAGTACATCCGGCAGAACGAGTCCGCCGACACGGTGGAGAAGATTAGAAACGACTCGGAGGCGCTATGGGACAGGGTAATGAAGGAGAAACTGTCCGAAGAAATTCTTGAGGTCGAGTCACGCCATCTGCAAGACCGGATTTATGATCACCGAAGAACGAACACTCCGATTCTGGACATCTTCTACAGTTTCTGTCGGACATACCAGGAAGGCACCATGGTGGATGCGACCGACGTGATGGTGAAGCGGTATCTCTTGCGGACCTGTTCACGAAATGGATCGGGTACGTAATCGACATGAGGAAGCAGATCAGTGGATGTGCTGCGCCATGATGGACCAATTGTGGTTCGAGATGGCAGATCTTCGGCGCCGCTCATTTGCGAAGGCGGTGTGGATTCCCCTGCGTGCAATCCATGGTGTGCATGAGGAAGGACAGCGTGGGCATCTTGGATTCCGGGAGGAATTTTTCGGTGCCGGGTCCCTGGCAATTCCGGTCGGAAGCAAGAAAGAGGCTATGCGTCTCGGATGGAGCGACATTGGCATTGGCCACGAACACAGAGGCTGCGTAGATAAGGGACGATACATCCCTGCTGACGTGCACGAGGCCGATCCGGAGCGGCCGTTCGGGATTGCACTGGTGCTCGAACAACGCATAAACAGCAGTGAGCATTCGGTGTGGCATCTCCATCAGGATCTGGTGGTTACTTTGGGCCTGCTAAGAGAGGGTGATAAATGGGTTTGTCCGGACGAGGATTACACGGAAGTCGCTAGGTTGTCGCGGCACCCCAACGGGTACCCAACCCTGATGGAAATCCGTTCCGATCTCCTTCGTGATTATCTTTGTGCAAGGAACATGGGCCTCTACATCACCTCGTATCGAAACCGCGAGGAGGTGGTGGAGGACGCAAGCCATATCGGGTGGACAGATAACCCCTTCTTCCAGGGAACTGATGACAACCGCTGGGAGGGACGGGTCACTGCGATTCATGAAGGGGGTACGCCGTACGGAGCTGAGACCGCAGTGTTTCACGTCTCGCGGACCGACATAGACCCGGGCGAGGACGTGCCAGTTTTTGGTTTTCCGACCGATGAGAACGTCTCGTCAAGATCCTGGACCTTCGGGCGACACGAAAGGAAGCTCTTCTTCGTACAGGGAGAGAATTGGCGCAACGAGTGGATCGACCCAAGCGAGCACAGCCCGCGCATCCGTCGAGATCACGTGCCGGGAGCGGTGTTCTTCCTGACGGACGCGTCGGGCAAACGCGAGTCAAAGGACACGCTCGTCCGCGACAGTCGCTGGTTGTGGTTCAAGCCTGAAGTGATCCCAGTTCTGGCCCATAGACGGGGCGGCGCTCTCGGCTGGCATACAAGAGATACCGGTCATGTTCGATGCTCACCCGATTACAAGATACGCTTCGGTGTGAACAGCATCGGGCTGGTCAACGTGTACGCGAAAGACATCGCACTACTACCGGAATGGCAGCAGCGTATCTGGGCGGCCTTCAACGTCGGCCCGGAGGGAGGCGTCTCGGAGGAGCTTCTGGCGTCTCAGATGCGCGCCATGCCGGCTGACACCACCGCACCTGAACGTCGTCTCGCCGACGCAATGGCCTCCCTCGACGAAGTATTCCGGACGGTGACCGGCACCCCACTGTTCCGTGGCCATCCGCACCGTTTGGAACTTCTGCATAGAGTCCACCGGTTCCGCGCCTACGATCGGAACGGCCTGTTGGCCCAGGCAAAGGACGTTGCCCGGTTGACCGCGGATAGCCTGGATACCGAGGCGTTACAGAATCTCGTCCCACCGCCGAAGGGAGAGAAATGGGGTTCGCTCAAGTCGTTGGAGAAAGTGCTCGCAACGGTTGTCTCAGCCGCCGACTCCTACACCATTATGACTCCATTGTTCGGCGTGTACGAACTCCGGCTTGCCGATGCTCATCTACCTAGCAGTGAAGCCGATCTCGCGATGGGGAAAGCGGGTATTGACTTGTCAAAGCACGGTATCCAGCAGGGATTACAACTGATAGAAAAATGCGCCGAGGCCCTTGAGAGGATCCACATGGTCGTTAGGTCTCTCGCGAAAGCCAATCCAGGACCCGACGCGCCGTGAGGAAATACACAATCTTTTATTCGTGGCAGTCTGATCTCCCCAACGCTACCAATCGTGGATTCATCGAGAAGTCCCTCGAAAACGCTGCTAAAGCAATTCGCACCGACGACTCACTCAAAGTAGAGCCTGTTGTGGACCGCGATATCCAAGGTGTGCCGGGCTCACCCGACATTGGAAGGACCATCCTCGACAAGATCGACCAAGCCCACATTTTCGTCGCCGATATATCGATCATCAACCGAGGCGAGAAAAGACTGTCCCCGAATCCAAACGTCCTCATCGAGCTCGGGTACGCCATGAAAGCGCTGGGGCCGGACAAATATCTCCTGGTGATGAATACGGCCTATGGAATCCCAGAGGAACTTCCCTTTGATCTCCGAATGAAATACGTCATCACATATGAGATGTCCGAGGAAGCCACAGAACGTGCTCCTGAGCGCAAAGTTCTGGAATGTAAGCTTGAAGGTGCGTTACGTGCCATCATTGCGAAATGTGAGGCAACCCCCGATGTTTCCGAAGGCCCCTCCATTGGCACCCAGCTTCGGTTGGCAATAGAGGGTAATAAGCCAAACCAAACCAACCTTGCCCGAAAGTACATGGAAAATCTGGTGGATCGTATCGTTTCGCTCGCCCCAGATTATTCCACCGAGGAAGAACGCGATGAATTGCTGCTACGGGCAATAGACAGTGCGAAACCGCTAGTCACAGGGTTCTGTCGTATTGTCGAGCTGATGGCAGCGATGAACGCTGCATCGGCTGCACTCGCCGTGTACAAGGGGTTTGGCAAGTTACTGGAGCGATATAACACTCCTGCCGGATTTTCTGGCAGCAGTAGGGATAGCGACTTCGATTTCTTCAAGTTCGTCGGGCATGAGCTTTTAGTAGATCTTTTCTCGCTACTCATTAAGGAAGACAGGTGGGAAACAATCGCCGATTTGCTGGACAACGATTTACATGTCAGGAATTCCGGCATAAACAGAGAGGGGACCGTATCGTTCGATTACGCATCAGAGCATGTACGATTGCTCGATGATCGGAATAAGCGATTGGACCTGCGTCGGGCATCGCTGCACGCGGATATTCTGAAAGCCAGGTACGAGGAAGACGATATCAGCCGATTTGTATCATTTGAAGATTTTATGGAAGCGGATTATTTCCTATTTTTGCGAGGAATAATCCAAGAGACGGACACATCGGGATGGTTGAAATGGAGGCCTTGGAGTTCATTGTACATGAGCAGAAAACCACCCAAATATCTCTTGCAAGCAGGTCCTGTGAAAAACGCCGAAAAACTGCTGCGGCCTCTCGGAGCAAAGGACGTTGATTTATTGAAGCAAGCCTTGATGGAAAAATCTAGCTTGCTCGGAAGGATGTATAGCGGTAGATCATCCTTCTATGACCACCCGCTATCGGGGTTCAACGTGTCTTGGATAGGATGTCGGTAGCAGTATTTAATCATTAGGCAACTTTTTGGTTTAATAAATGTTGTGAGAGGCAACACCAGAATGCTTATCCTGTTCCCCTTTTGAATTATGTCCAGTGTTATTGCCACGTTTCAGGGACGGGGAATAGGGGTGCCGAATTCCCTTTCATTAGAGATAGACGGTATAAACTCAACTGTTACCGTCAGCGCGGGAGCAAACCAAGACCTTCCTGCAATTTTCCCAGTCCGGAAGTTTCTCTACTGCTTCCTTGTCTCTTCCCTTCACAAGGTGTCCGTACCTCTCGGTCATCGTCGCGTTCGTGTGGCCGACGATTTTCCCGATGACGTACAAATCGATGCCCGCATCGATCATATGTGTGACGAAAGTATGGCGCAGGTCGTGGAAGTGGCAATTTATGATGCCCGCGCGGTGGCATGCATTTTCGAAGGATGTACGCACGTCATGAAATGGCTTCCCGCCATTTCCAGCGAAGAAAAAATCCGAATCAGGGTGCGATGGAATTTTTATTAGCGTTGTCATCAATCTTGAGGAAACCGGGGCATGACGCGGTTTTCCGATTTTTGTATCCGGTATGTAGATCCTCCCAGATTTAATATCCAGGTCGGGGCGGCGAAGTTTCATGATCTCTCCCCGGCGCATCCCCGTTTCCAACGCGGTGAGCAGGATCGGATACAGATGAGGATTTTCCGATTTCACTGCTTCTTGGAGTAACCTGCCTGCCTCTTCGACTTCCAGGTAACGCAAACGCCCCTTTGGTTCCTTAAGGGGCTTTACGCCCAAGGCGACGTTGGTCCGGGCCATTCCCCACGTTACAGCTTTTCCGAGTAAGCGCTTGAGAACAGATATCTCCCTGTTCACCGCGGCGGGGGTTCGGGGTGTTCCATTTCTCGTCGGCGTGTCTTGGCGGATGTTTCGGAAGGCGATCACGTCGTGTTCCGTGATGTCGCACACGATTTTACGATCGAAATGAGCGGCGATGGCGGACAGGTGAATCTTTTCCGTCTCGAAGGATCTGCGACCCCTGAACCATTCCAGGTACTTTTCGATCAGGTCCTTGATCGTAAAGGTTTTAATTTGCTTCCGGTCATAATAGGCGCCGGTTTCAAGCTCGACGTGTATCTTCGCCCATATTGCATCGGCCACCTTTTTTCTGTCGGAAACGATCCGACGGATCTTCCTTCCGCTGGGATCCCAGTAATCGACACCATAGGAGACTTTCCCCGTACCGGGGTATGTGACCTTATAAACTCCCATGCTCGGCTTTCTCGGGCATAATGCTGGGTTATTCCGCGTCCTTGCGACGATGCGATTTGATAAACTCGGATACCTCATGAGGATGAAACCGGACGGAGCGGCCAAATGCATAGGAGGGAAGTTCGCCGCGCTGGGCCAATTTGTAGATATAGACGACGCTGCAGCCCAGTATTTTCGCCACATCCTCGGGCCTGATCAGCGAAAATCGGGTAAGTGGGGTCACTGGCGCTCCTTGTTATCCGTATGTTAAACGTATTATCCGAAAATAATCATTGCCTGTCAAGATAAAATGTTTAACAATCGACTCATGATCAAGAAGGAACGCTTTCTTGGACTTCGATTGACCGGGGCTCTGGCCGAAGCGCTGGAGGCTTACTGTTCGAAGGAGGAGCGCAGCCTTTCTTCCGCTGTTCGCTACCTGGTCGCGAAAGAGCTTGCGCGACTGGGTTATCTATCGGAGGAAAGCGAACCCAAGAAAAAAACGAAGGCCGGTGAACGTTGACATTGAAGGCTCATAGTTGAGGCGAGAGGCGAGGTGAACAAATGAAGGCGTCCGGTGTCCAGAGGAAGATCGACACCATGGTGCGGCGGATCGTCAAACGGTTCGGGCCGGAACGGATCGTCCTGTTCGGATCGCACGCCCGGGGAGATGCCGGGCCTGATAGCGATGTGGATCTTCTGGTCGTCATGCCTGTGCGGGGGTCGAAGCGGAACAAGGCAATCGAAATCGCGGTGGCACTGGATGACATTCGGATTCCGAAGGATATCATCGTGACGACTCCTAACGATTTTGCCTGGCGGAAGGAGATCTCAGGAACGATAGAAAAGCCCGCTGCCCGGGAAGGGAAAGTGGTGTATGCCAGACCGTGAACGCATAATGCAAGTTGTTTGCGAATGGACGGTCAAAGCGGAAAACGACCTAAAGACCGCAACACACACGCTGACATTGGGCGAAGAATGCCCGACGGATACGGTATGTTTCCATGCGCAACAATGCATCGAGAAATCGATCAAGGCTTATCTCGCTTCGAGTAACATTGATTTTCCGAAGACCCATGATCTGGGCCGGCTCATTTCACTGATGCCGAAAAACGTTCGGCCGAAGCTCTCGGTATCGGAGCAACGCAGACTCACTGCCTACGCGACGGAGGCGCGCTACCCGGGCTATTTCGAGGAGATTTCTCTGACCGAGGCGCGACGGGCGGTCGCCCTTGCTAGACGAGTACGCAACGAGATCGGGAAACACTTGCCTAAGGTAAAGAAGAGAAGAGGGGAGTGATGGACCGATCGATGTTTACCGAAAGCTTACCACCACCTGCCTGTACAGCCGGTTTTCCCTATACCCCGTATACTGGCGGTACATTCGTAACCGCTTGAATCCGCGCAATTTCAATCGTTAACCGCTTTTTCCGAAAATCCGCCACACTTGCCTTGGGAGCAAGGGGTCGCCGGTTCAAGTCCGGCCGTCCCGACCAGAAATTCCCTGCAGTTACCTGTTGGCGATGATGACCGCCTGTTGCGATGTTTACCAAAAGCTTGGATGGAAGAAATCCGGTTTACATGTCTTTGCCGTTCAATTTAAGCTTGCCGGACCCCTTCTGGATGCCCAGCGCCGCCTGCACCTTGCCTTGGTTGTCCGTGAGCGTTAAGGCGGCATCGTCGTTATTGGTGACAGCCAGGCCGATTACCGCCCGGTTCTTGCTGTCCGTCATGCCGATCGCCGGCGAGTCGTTACTCGAGATCGCAATGGATATACGAACATTTCCCTTGCCGTCCACCATCGCGAAGACGGGCCGCCCATCATTGCCCGTTCCCAGGACAGCCTTCAAGCCCCCCTTGGCGTCCACAAGCACGACCCTCTCGGTGCGAATCTCTTTTACCTGCTCCGCACGCGCTGCCCAGGCATCGCCGTTCCCATGCACCATCACGAGCGTCACCAGGCAGCCCGCCACGCCGGCCAACACCGCAGCCACGATCGACTTCATACGTCCTCCTCTGTTGTCGGGACTTTATTTTGTGTCTCCTGCAGACATCTTTCATTCCATGGGCGTACCGCCCCGTCGTTTTCCTGGAAGCCGCTCGCGAATTCCCTTGCTGAACATATTCTCGGAAATATGCTGTCGTCAAGCACCGCCGGCCGGTCAAGTCTGCCCGTCCCGACCAGCCTCTTCCCTGTTCAGCGCGTCGATGAGCATTCGGAGCCGGCCGTAGCTCCGTCGGTTGAAGCGGAACGCAAGACGGGGCAGCGCCGCGAGTTCGGGTTCGTCCTCCTCCCCCGGCAAGGCCGCGCATCCAAGGAAAGTGCCGCCCGACAGGATGTCCCCGAACCGTTCCTTAAGACCTTGGAGCTCGTTCTTCGACAGCGGGCGGCGCAGCCGGATGACGAGCTCGGGGCCGACGGTGCGCATGCTGTGGAACACCCGGTAGAAACCGAGGATTTCCGCAGCCGCCTCCTCCGCGCTGTCGGTGATGCGGAAGAACGAGAGGTCCTCCGGCGATAGCCACTTCCGCGCCAGGAGGTGCCGCTCGACGAACGATCTCCAGATCCTCCAGTAGTCTCCTCCGGGGGCGTCCACGAGCACCACGGGAAAGATGCGGCTCTTGCCCGTCTGAAGAAGCGTCAGGATCTCGAATGCCTCGTCGAGCGTACCGAACCCCCCCGGAAAGAGCGCCACTCCGTCCGTTTCCTTGATGAACAACAGCTTGCGGGTGAAGAAGTACTTCACGTGGATCAACTTGTCGCTCCCGGCGATGACCGGGTTGTCCGCCTGCTCGAACGGAAGAAGGATATTTATTCCGATCGCCAGTTCCGGTCCCGCTCCCACGTGGGCGGCCTCCATTATCCCTTCTCCCGCCCCGGTTACGACCATCCAGCCCCTGCGCGCCATCTCCTTGCCGAACGCGACCGCCTGGAGATAGGTGGGCGACCCGGCCGCGCACCTCGCGGATCCGAACACCGTCACCTTGCGGTAGGATTTGAGCCCGGCGAAGACCTTGAAGGAGTACCGGAGCTCGCGCACTGCGCGCAAAAGTATCTTTATATCGCCCCGGTCGATCCCGTCGGCCGCCAGTCCATCCACCGCCTGGCGGAGTTCGCCGACCAACTCGTCCATGGTCGCCCTTCGGCCTGCGTTCCGCGCGCGATCCGGCTTCATTATCTTTCGATGAGAGCCGGCGGCGCTTCGCTCCGCCTCCGGGGCATCAGCTCGGTTTTTCGCAACCCTTGCGCGTGTAATACCACCAGTTGATCGCGACGGCCAGGACGAAGAATGCGCCGAGCCCGAGGAAGAAAGGAATCGGCGAGCCGAACCGCGTTATCACCGTTCCGATCAAGGTTGCGAAGATGAACGGGCCGTATGCAGCGACGGCCGCCGTCCACCCGATCACTCCCGCGCCCTGCCGCGGCGAATGGGAAAATATGATCGGATATTGGCGGAACGTGGACGCGTTCCCCACTCCCGTGAGCAGGAAGATCAACAGCATCACGGCTACGAACCAGGGGAATTGGGCAAGTGAAGCGGGAGCCAGCAGTCCGGTGAATGCCAAGACGCCCACGCAGAGGATCAGGCCGATCCCGACGACGTGAGTAAGTATCGCACCGCCGACCTTGTCGGCGATGGGCCCCGTGCATGTGCGCGCGAGCGATCCGGCGAGGGGACCGAGGAAAGCGTAGGCCAGCGGATCGGGGGCGCCGGGGAAATCCCCGTACAGGATTTTGATCAGGAGCGGAAACGCCGCGGAAAACCCGGAGAACGATCCGAAGGTCATAAGATAAGTAATCGTGCAGAACCACGTGTGCTTGTTGCCGAAGATGTCGAGTTGCTCCCGGAACGACGCCATCACGGGGACGCTTCTCAGCGATACCCATCCCAATGCGGCGAGGACAAGTAGAAGCGGCACGTACCAGAGCGCGGCGTTCTGCAGCCAGACCTGTGTGGAAGCTCCGCCCTTTACCAGCGTCTGCGATGTGCCGACGGCGGCGAAACCGATGATCCAGGGAGAAACGAACTGGGCAAGGCTCACGCCGAAGTTGCCGACGCCCGCCTGGATTCCGAGCGCGGTCCCCTGCAGTCGCTTGGGGAAGAACACGCTGGTGCTCGGCATGTGCGAGGAGAAATCGCCGGCGCCGAATCCCGCGAGCAGCGCCAACACCATGAATAGCCAGAAGGGCGTTTCCGGGTTCATGACGGCGATGCCGATCCCGATGCACGGGATCAGCTTGAGCAACGTCGAAACGGTTACGACGTGCCTGGTGCCGAAGATAGGTATGAGAAACGTGTGAACGACCCGCAGGGAGCCTCCCGCCAGTCCCGGCATGGCCGCGAGCCAGAAAAGCTCCATCGTGGAATAACGGAAACCGACCTGCGGAAGGCGTACGACAATGGCGCTCATCATGAACCATGTTGCGAAGGAGAGGACCAGTGCGCTTGTAGTTATGGCGAGAGTACGCCACGCGATCCGCTCTCCCCCGGTTTTCCAGAACCGCTCGTCCTCGGGCTCCCATCGGTCCAGCCAGGTCGAAGAGGGAGGCCTGCGTGCGACTCCTTCCAGGTTTCCCGCAAGCGGGGAAGGTTGCGGGTTATCGTTCTGCATGCGCTTCCTCCTTTATCTTCCGTTATCTTCCGTCTCCGGAGAGGTACGGCCCCTTGCGGTTCCATCGGAAGAGCAAATTGGGACGCCATGCGTAGGAAACCGGGATCGAGAACAGGTGGACAAGGCGTGTGAAGGGGAGCAATGCGACGAGGAAGAACGCGTTCAGCAGGTGGAGCTTCGCGGCGAGCGGCAGGACGGTCACGTAGGCCGGCTCCGGCGAAAGGCGCGCGAGGGACCACAGCCACGGGACCGCGGTGTGGAGATACCACGCAGCCCCGAAGCGGTACTTCCACGCCACGTACACTCCCGATCCTGTCTGGAACAGTAGCGTTGCGAGGACGATCCAGTCCATCGTCTCCGTCGTCGCGGCGATTCTTGCGTCGAAGATCCTGCGCAGCGCGAAGGCTGCGATCCCGGCTGTCGCCGCGACGCCGAGCGCGAGCCCTGTCCCTTCGAGTATAAGCAGCCGCAGCGGCGAGCCGAGCAGCGCGGCCCAGCTTTCCGGGAAGATCGCGGCGAGGATGTGGGCAGCCAGTATGATGCCTATCGCGTAATGCCATGAAATCGATCCGAAGAAAAGGAGCCGGTCTTCGAGGAACTGGGACGACCGGCTCGTGAAGGAGAAACGGTCCGACCGGTACCTGTAGATACCGACGGCGATCGCAAGCAGGAAGGCTGCGTACGGAAAAACGACGTACAGGAAGATTTCGGACATCGCCTCAGACCTCCCTACCGGGAACAGGCGGCGTTTCCTTCACGGGCATCCCGGGGCGAAGCGCGATTCGAAGCGCACCCAATAATTTCCCGTACGGGTTGGCGGACCCTTCCGGGAATGCCTCCGCCATCTTTTCCAGGGCGGGGAGAAGCCCGTCCTCGCGCAGTGCCCTGGCGTCGTCGCCCCATGCCGAATCCGCGAGAAAGCGAAGGACCGATGCCAGGTGGTCCGGCAGTTCACCGGCGGCGCGGAACCTGTAATCTCCGTACATGTCGTTCAGCCGCGCGAGGAAGATGCGCCGCTTGTGTCCCTCGCCGAAAAGGTGAACGCCTATGTAAGGACAGCATGCAGCCTGCAGATCGAAAGTTGCGGTGTAGATCTCCTCCATCCGGGCCGGCGAAGTGTCGCGCAGCGATGCGCGAAATTCCGCCAGAAGGGAGGACGCTTCCGGCCGGTTCTCCGACAGTACCTTCTCTGCCTCTTCCGCAAGCGGAGCCAGCGCCTCGCCGGGGTAGTCGAGCATCCCTGCGAACAATCCCAGCACCCTCCAGTCCGGGTTCCCGCCTTCCATCGCCTACTCCTTCCCCGATTTCTTGAGGAATCCGACTCCGGTGCGTCCCCTCTCGATGTCGGGTCCGGCCCCGGCCTCCTCGGCCGCGCGGTCGGCGGCGAAAGGGGGCGGGACGAACCGCTCGTCGTATTTGGAGACCGCGGTCAGCCGGAAAATCGCTTCGGCCTCCTCGGGAGTCAGGCTGCCTTCCGCAAGCGCGCGCCGGACATCCTCCTCCGGCACATCTCCCACCGACTTCGCCCTCGCCCGGATCCTGACGGCGATCAGTTTCTTCAGCGCAGCGGAAACCACCGTCTCGTTCCCCGCCGCCAGCATCCCGGCGAGGTAGCGGACCGGGACTCTGGCCCTCGAAAGGGAGCCGAAGAGATCCTCCGCGATGTTCCTCGATCCGTCGCCCTCAGCGGTGAGCACCGGCAGGAGCGGCGGGACGTAGTAGAGCATCGGCAGCGTGCGGAACTCCGGGTGGAGCGGGAGGGCGATCCGGAACTCCTTGACGAACCTGTAGACCGGAGATTTTTTCGCGGAGGCGATCACCTCTTCGGGGACGCAGCACTTGCGCGCGGCCGAAACCACATTCCCGTCGGACGGATCGAGGATGATCCCCCGGATCGCTTCAACGAGATCCGCGTCCTGCGCCTTCGCGGTATCTTCGATCCGCGATGCGTCGTAGAGCAGGACCCCGAGATACCGGATCCTTCCGACGCAGGAATGGAAGCAGGCGGGGGCCTGCCCGGTCTCAACACGGGGGTAGCAGAGAATGCACTTCTCCGATTTCCCGTTTTCCCAGTTGTAGTAGACCTTCTTGTAAGGGCACCCCGATATGCACATGCGCCAGCCCCGGCACTTCTCCTGGTTCACGAGCACGATCCCATCCTCGCCCCTTTTGTAGATCGCCCCTGCGGGGCAGGCTGCAAGGCAGGCGGGATTGAGGCAGTGGTTGCAGATCCGCGGGAGGTAGAAGCAGAAGATCCGTTCGAGCTCGAATATCTCGCGCCGCTCGGCCTCGCTCATCCTTTTGAGACCCGGGTCCGATTCGGCGTAGACGGGGGAGCCTCCCAGGTCATCGTCCCAGTTGGGGCCCGCCTCGATGTCGATCGGTTTCCCCGTGATCCTGGACACCGGACGCGCTGTCGGCTGATCGTCTCCCTGCGGCGCTCCGAAGAGGTCCTGGTACCTGTAGGTCCACGGCTCGTAATAGTCGTCCAGCGACGGCAGGTACGGGTTGAAGAAAAGGTTCGCAAGGCCGGAAAGCCTCCCCTGGAGACGCAGATCGAGTCCTGCCCCGCGCTTCTCCCAGCCGCCTCGGTACTTCTCCTGGTCCTCCCACAGAGTCGGGTAGCCGGTACCAGGCTTCGATTCCACGTTGTTCCACCACATGTACTCGGCGCCCCGCCTGTCGGTCCAGACGTTCTTGCACGCGATGCTGCACGTGTGGCAGCCGATGCACTTGTCCAGGTGGAATACCGACGCGACCTGCGCTCTCACATCCATGCCGGCCCTCGCTTAACCCGCATTTTTCACCAGGAGGGTTTGCCGGGGAGTTTCCTGACGTAGACCAGGGTGTCCCGGTTGACCCCCGTGGGGCCCCAATAGTTGAAAGCGTAAGTGAACTGTGCGTACCCGCCCATCATGAGCACCGGTTTCAGGCGCGCCCGGATCAGGCTGTTATGACCGCCGCCCCTCCTGTTTCCGCGGATCGGGGATTTAGGTACCCCGACGGTCCGCTCGGGGGAGTGGTAAAGCATGCACATCCCCCTGGGAAGCCGGGCCGTCGCCGCCGCCCGCGTGACCACGACGCCGTGATCGTTGTATGCCTCCACCCAGTCGTTGTCCGCGATCCCGGCTTCCGCGGCGTCCCGGTCGTTCATCCAAAGCGGCTCGCAGCCGCGCGAGAGGGTGAGCATCCGCTCGTTGTCGGAGAATGTCGAATGTATGTGCCACTTGCCGTGCGGCGTCAGGTAGCTGAGCAGGATCGATTTCCCCTCGGGGCGGCTCTTCGTTATATCGCCCATAGCGCGGGGGTCCGGATTCGGCTTGTATGTCGGCAGGTGCTCTCCGAAAGCGATGTACCCTTCGTGGTCGAGGTAGAGGTGCTGTCTTCCCGTGAAGGTCCGCCACGGGACGAGCCGCTCGACGTTCACGCAGTATGCGGAGTAGGCACGGCCGCCCTTGGTTATCCCGGTCCAGCACGGCGTCGTGAGCGCCCTTCTCGGCTGGCGGACGAGGTCGTCGAACGTATAACGTACCTCCCTCGATCCTTCGGCAAGATCCGCAAGCGGTAGCCCCACCTTCTTCTCCTCGGCCTTGAAGGCGCGGTGAGCCATCTCTCCGTTGCTCTCGGGGGCGAGTCGCAGGATGAGGTTAGCCGCATCCACGGCGTCGCCGATGGTGGGGTACCGCTTCCCCTCCCAGCTTTCCGCGGAGTCGAGCGCCGCCATCGCGTCGTATTCGTCTTCTATCGACCAGGCTATCCCGTGCGCCCCGATCCCGTCCCTGCGGGCCAGCGGCCCGAACGAGACGAAGCGGCGGTGCAGGGCGGCATAGTCGCGCTCGACCACGACCAGGTTGGGCATCGTTTTCCCGGGAATCGCCTCGCACTCGCCGCGTTTCCAGTCCTTTACGCGGGGCTGAGCGAGCTCGGCGGGAGTGTCGTGCTGGAGCGGCACTGCGACCAGGTCACGAACTTTGCCGGGCAGGTGGACAGCCGCCAGCCCGCTCACCTTCTCCGCTATCGCCTTGAAAATGTCCCAGTCGCTTTTGGACTCCCAGCAGGGGGGAACCGCCTGGGTCAGGGGGTGTATGAAGGAGTGCAGGTCGGTGCTGTTAAGGTCGTTCTTCTCGTACCAGGTCGCGGTGGGAAGGACGATGTCCGAATAAAGCGCGGAGGTGTCCATCCTGAAATTGATGTCGACGACCAGGTCGAGCTTCCCCTCCGGAGCGGGCGATCTCCACACTGCCTCGTTGACGGAGCCTTCCGCGACCTCCTCCGCAACGGCATTGTGGTGCGTGCCGAGGTAGTGCTTGAGGAAATACTCATGGCCCTTGGCGGAGGACATCAGCGCATTCCCCCGCCAGATGAGCCAGAGCCTCGGCCAGTTTTCGGGGGCGTCGGGATCCTCCACCGCGAACCGGAGTTTCCCCTCCTTTATGCGCTCCACCGCCCATCGCACGATCCCTGCGTCGTCCGTCGCCCCATCCTTCTGCGCGTCGCGCACGACGTCCAGCGGGTTCCGGTCGAACTGTGGGAAGAACGGCAGCCATCCCATGCGGACAGCCAGCGCCTGCACGTCCATCGTGTGCCCCCGGGTAAGCGAGGCGCCGGAGCCGTTCCCGTTTCCGGCGGAAGGGCCGCCGGACGGCATCGGCTGATATTCCCCGAAGCCGCGCTCGTACCTCCACTGGTCTGAGTGGACGTAGTGGAACGACGGCGTGTTCGTCAGCCTCGGGGGCTTCCCCCAGTCGAGCGCGAAGGCCAGCGCGGCCCACGGCGCCATCGGAACCAGCTTCTCCTGCCCGACGTAGTGGTTGAGACCTCCGCCGTTCCGCCCCACGCATCCGCAGAGGATCAGCCCGACCATCCCCGCCCGGTACATCAGGTTGTTGTGGTACCAGTGGTTGATCCCCGCGCCGATGATTATGGAGCAGCGCCCCTCGGTCTTCTCCGCGGTGTCGGCCCACTCGCGGGCGAAGCGGATCAGGGCGCTGCGGTCCACCCCCGTGTACTTCTCCTGCCACGCGGGGGTGTACGGACTCCCGGAATCGTCGTATCCGG
Organism: Deltaproteobacteria bacterium; assembly: GCA_016218975.1. Classification (NCBI taxonomy): domain Bacteria; kingdom Pseudomonadati; phylum Myxococcota; class Myxococcia; species Deltaproteobacteria bacterium. The sequence goes on along the minus strand of JACRCO010000098.1, from coordinate 23,735 downwards.
AGGGGTAATCTCCGGGAAGTCCGCGGTCGACGCCGAACTGCGCCATCAGGAGATCGAAGACGGTGGTCACCGGCAGCCGTCCCCGATCCGTGTCCACGTACCTTACCGGGACCCCCCGCCGCAGCGTGCTGCCGCCCGCGAAGTCGGGAATCCCGATTTCGAGCACTCCGTCGGATGACCCGAAAAAAGTAAGCGCCGGGGAGAGGGGAGAGCCGTCCTGTCCGTCCTTCATTTCCAGATTCCAGCGGCCATTCTCCTGTTGCCAGCGGTAACCGACGCTGCCTTGGGGAGATCGGGGCTCTCCGGACGTTTCGTCCCACACCACCGGCTTCCATTCGCCGTGCTCCACGCCGCCGTACCGGGGCAGCCATCCCGCCCTGAGGAACCGCCACGATTCCCCTGCTCCGTTTCCGCCGGACGATCCTGCGGCGGACCCGCCCTCGTCGACCACGACGAGGAACGGGGCGTCGGAATATCGCTTGAGGTAGTCGGTGAAATACGGAACGCTTCTCGCCGCGTGATACTCGGACAGGATCACGTGGTTGGCAGCCATCCACAGCGCGCCGTCCTGGCCCGCGTGGGCGGGGATCCACCAGTCGGCGTACTTCGAGGTCATGCTGAAATCGGGTGAAATGACGACAAGCTTTGTGCCGTTGTGCCTTGCCTCCGCTGCGAAATGCACGTCCGGCGTCCGCGTCATGCTCGGGTTGGAGCCCATCACCACGATGTAACGGCTGTTGTACCAATCTGCGCTTTCGGCGACGTCGGTCTGCTCCCCCCACGTTTCCGGCGAGGCGTTCGGCAGGTCGCTGTACCAGTCGTAGAAGCTCATGCTCACGCCGCCCAGAAGCTGGAGAAACCGGGATCCGCCGGCATAGCTGAGCATGGACATGGCGGGGATCGGCGAAAAACCGATGATCCGGTCGGGGCCGTGCTTCTTGATCGTATATATGGCGCTTGCGGAAATCAGTTCGAGCGCCTCGTCCCATGAAGAACGGCGGAACCCTCCCTTTCCGCGAGCCTGCTGGTACCGGCGCCGCCCGTCGGCATCCTCCATGATCGAGGTCCACGCCTCAACGGGATCCGAATGCCTTTTTTTCGCTTCCCTCCATAGATCCATCAGGGCGCCGCGCATGTAAGGATACTTGACGCGAAGAGGGCTGTAGACGTACCAGGACGTGGAAATGCCGCGCTGACATCCTCGCGGTTCGTAAGGCGGGAGGTCTCCCGCCAGCTGCGGATAATCGGTGGCCTGGAGCTCCCACGTGACTATCCCGTTCTTGACGTGGACCATCCAGGAACAGCCGCCGGTGCAATTTACCCCGTGGGTGCTGCGGACGACCTTGTCGTGCTGCCAGCGGTTCCTGTAGAACTCCTCCCACTTCCTCGCACGCGGATCGAAAAGGTCACGGATCCAGCTCATCTCGCGGCTCCTTCCCTTCCTTTCCGGCTGTTGACGAGCGGCCTCCGCACCCCTTTCAGGCGGCCCCTTCCAAGCGCGAAAAGCAGGATCAGCAGGGCGGCGAACCCGGCGGCCGCGGAAAGCGAATGCGGACTCCGCGGATCTTCCGGCGGCGCGCTTCCGGACGCCCTGAGAAACTCGGCAACGTGCGCCCTTTCCGCTGGGCTAAGCGGGCGATTCGCGTACAAAGGCTTCATCGTGGGAAACGACAGATCCGCAAGCGCCGCGTCAATGCCTTCTGCGCCGTAATCCGAATGTGTTTTGGAAAGGTCCGGCCCCAGCAGGCCCCCGCCGCCGGGAATCCCGGCGACGGAATGGCAGCCGATGCAGGCTGCCCCTCCGCCGGCGAACCGGAGCTCGCCGGTGAAAAGGCCGCGTCCGCGATCGGGGTCTCCTTGAAGCGGGGCGGCAGCGTCCGCAGGGAATATTTCCGGCGTGAATGCGGGGAGAATGGAAAGCGAGAGGATCAGGGGGAGAAGAGTTGCGAACCTGCCGCCGCGCATCGGTGGTTCCCTCCGTTCCCTTTGTCAATGGCCGGGAAACCGTTGCTTTATTCTCCCTGACCGCCGGATCGTTTCCTTGACCCAGGTCAAGCAGGGCCATAATTGCCGGAAATTACCGTGTTTCGATAACGGACGACTCCTGTGCGTTTCGGAAAAAATGGTGAGAAATGCGGGTTAGATGAAATCGGCGCGGGCATGAACCGGGGTTGCGTGTAGAATGACAGCGTGGAGCCCATTCGAAGGGAGGAACGGAACATGGGACAGGTGAAGAAAAAACTCCCGAAGGCATACCTTGGCATGAAAGAGCGGTACGGGGCGGTCATGGATGCGGTTGAAGAGCTTGGAGAGGCATTGAAAGGCGCGGGCCCACTCGATGAGAAGACGGCCCAACTTGTCCAGCTTGCCGCCGCGGCAGCCATCCGCTCGGAAGGATCGGTCCACAGCCACGTCCGCAGGGCGCTCGAGGCGGGGGCAAAACCGGAAGAGATCCGGCATGCCCTGGTCCTGATCACTTCGACCGTCGGGTTCCCCACGGTCGCGGCCGCGATGACATGGGCGGGAGACGTCCTGGGGAAACCCCGGAAGTAGCGCGCCGTCCCACGTGCCTCCGCCGAACTTCCGCGCGGTGTTCAGGCGGTATTCCATCGCAACCGTAATCGATCACACGACAATTATTTCCGCATATCAGAAATGTCAATTATTACGGCTTGTTTAAATCACGCCGATCTCTTAAGAAAATCTAAAAACGACCGAGTGTCTCTTAGCGGAAGAAGTGTGCCCGATGAAGGCCGTGGGGGGAGAGTCCAAGCTGTCCTTGACGATTTGTTCCGACATGCTGTCCACGATTGGGGGTCGTTCGCTCGCGGTGACGAGGAACCGGCTGGAATGTTCCGTGAGGCGACTTGCGTCAGGGCTGCGGATCAATTCGGCGTCCGACGATGCCGCGGGGCTTGCGTTGTCCTCGAGTATCGACGCAAAGGTCAAGTGCCTGTACCAGGACGTACGGAATGCGAACGACGGCATTTCGATGGTCCAGGTTGCGGAATCGGCCCTGAGCACGGTCGATGGAATGCTTGGGCGGATGCGCGAACTTTCGGTCCAGGCGTCCAACGGTTCTCTCGGCAGCCGGGAGAGAAGCTCGATATCGGAGGAATATGCGCATCTTGTCGAGGAGATCGACAGGATCGCGGGGGGCACCGAGTTCAACGGGATGAAACTTCTGGACGGCTCGGCGGGCGACGTGAACCTGAAAGTCGGTACGGCCGGATACGACACCCTTGCCGTTTCGCTCGATGCGGTATCGACCGGAACGCTGGGTTTTTACACGGACACGGAAGGCCCGGTAAATACGACGACGAACGACTTCCAGTATTGGCCTTCCGTCACGGCGCTTAACGGAGGCGGATACGTGGTGGCTTGGGTTTCGACGAACCAGGATGGATCCGCCGAGGGGATCTTCGGGCAAAGATACGATTCCTCCGGCAACAAGGCGGGGAGCGAATTCCAGGTGAATGGGTATTGGTCGAACGAGCAGAACAGGCCGTCCGTTATCGCCCTGGAGAACGGAGGATTCATCGTCACGTGGGATTCGTTGGGACAGGATGGATCGGGCTACGGTGTTTATTCCCGGATATACGACCCGGACGGCAATCCCGCCGGCAGTGAATTCAGGGTAAACTCCACCACCTTTGCGGACCAGATGGCGCCGTCGGCGGCAACGCTCGACGGAGGCGGTTTCGTGATCGCCTGGATGTCCTGGCCGCAGGACGGGAGCGTCAACGGCATATTTGCGCGAAGGTACGATTCCTCCGGCACCGCGCTCGGCAATGATTTTCAGGTGAATACCTATTGGCAGAATCAGCAGATGCAGCCGGATGTCGCGGCTCTCGACAGCGGCGGCTTCGTCGTCACGTGGAATTCCGTCGGGCAGGACGGCAGCGGTTACGGCGTCTACGGGCAGAGATATGACGCAGACGGCAACCGGGCGGGCGTCGAGTTCCCCCTGCATACCATAACCGCCGGCACACAGGACATGCCCGCTGTGGCGGCGCTGGACGGCGGCGGGTTCATCGCCGCCTGGGGCTCGGGGGGCGACGTCAAGGCCCAGAGGTTCAATGCCGACGGCAGCAAATCAGGCACCGAGTTCCAGGTGAATACGACAACGGCAGACCCCCAGTATTATCCCGATATTACGAAACTCGACGACGGAGGCTTTGTCGTAGTGTGGGAAGCGCTTTACCAGGACGGGTCGGGATCGGGAATTTACGGACAGCGATTCGATGCCGGCGGCAATATGGCGGGCGGTGAATTCCGGGTGAACGATTACACGGATGGATACCAATCGGCGTGTTCCGTCGCCGGGCTCGATGGCGGCGGATTCATCGTGGCCTGGGATTCGGAAAACCAGGACGGTTCGGCGACCGGGGTTTACGGCATGCGCTATGATTCCTTCGGAAACAGGGCGGACTTCCGGCGGATCGACACGCGCGAGCAGGCGATGGGCGCCATCGCCGTCGTCGACGGCGCGATGGAATCGGTGGACGAAATGCGTTCCGGTCTGGGGGCTGTCCGTAATCGGCTGGAAAGCGTCATAAGCGTGCAGCGAACGCAGATCGATGCGCTTTCGTCGGCAGGTTCGAGGATCAAGGATGCGGATTTCGCAACGGAAGCCGCAATCATGATAAAACACAGGATGATTCAGCAGGCGGGCATCGCCGTCCTCTCGCAAGTCCGCGTCCTGCCGCAGGTTGCATTGCGCTTATTGATGTTTTGATCGTCAGGCTTTCTACAACGCGCCAACCTCAATAACTGTTTTATGCAATACATCGCAGATTGGTGTAATATTTCTTCATCCAGATAAGTGGGACTGGTATGTCCGGAACGCTCACGCCGCCGAAGGAGGATGAAGGATGAATCTTGTAAAACGGTACTCCAGGGAAGTTCGGAACGAGCTGAGCTACATACCGGTGTGGCAGCCGGGGGACCTGGTCGGACCCGGGGACATCGGAAAGATAGAGAACAATGCCTTCGTGCGACAGGGCAACATAAGCGACGTTTTTCCACAGCTGCAAATTCTGAAACGGCAGAATCAGCAGCCCAATGTCATGAAGTTCCACTCGAACCAGTGCACGGTCGTTCAGCTTGGAGCAGCGGCGCCCGTAGCTTCCGGCCCGTCTCCGGGGCCCGCCGTGGACCTGGATTTCCAGTTGAGCTTCGGCTCCGAAGGCGCGGTCGTGTTCCACGCGGTGGATGTGCGTACGAACGAGATAGAGAATCTGCTGGCTGTGCGGAAGCACATCGTCGACAGAAGCCCGGAGTGGCCGGCCGGCCATCTGCTGGTGAGCCATGTCGAGGTGGCGGGCAGGTTCGTGGTCCTGGTATCGGGCGCTTCCGACGCGTCGGTGCGTCTCAAGGGCGATGTATCGGCGATCAGGAATTTCGACATCGCGAACGTCGGCATATCCATACTCGACTCGCGGAACCTCGGCTATCAACTGGAAGGCGCGGGCCCCATTCTATTGCGGCTCTACGGGCTTAACTGGTGGGGGACGGAAACAGTTACTCAAGCGATGCGGGATATGCCTGAGATCCCCATGATGGAGATCTCTCCCCGCGGGCCGTTATTCACCGAATAGGAGGCTGCGATGCCGCATCCCTTGTGGTGCGAGCTGGAGGGAGCCGCGGGTGCCGAGGCGGTGCTCGGCGGCTACGATCCCGCCTCGGACAAGTGGCGATTTTCCCTGGAAGGACCTTTTTGGAGCGCCGTGAAACATGCCCACGGTCTTGGCTACCGCGGCAGCGGGAAACGGGTGGCCGTCATCGACTCGCTCTGCGACCTTTCGATTCCAAAGCTGGCCGGGCTCGTCGATCGCGTGAAGAGCTACGTCCCGCAAAGCGGGGCAAAGGCTTCGATGCAGCACGGGACGGTGGTGGCGCTCCTCATCGCCGAAGTGGCGCCGGAGTGCAGGCTCGACATTTATTCCGTCGTGAGGGACGGGGTGGTCGATCCGTATGCGGTCAGGGACGCGGTACGCGATGCGGCCGGGTCCGATGCGGATATAGTCAACCTGAGCCTGGGTACTCCGCACAAGTTTTCCTTCACGGAAGAAGTCATCAGGATGTTTTCGGAGATCCTTCTGGGGCGGGCGGCATTCAGCAAACGTAAATTGTCTCCCGAAAACCCGGACTGCGTGCTGTGCGAGGCGGCATCGGCGGCCGCAGTCAAGGGCAAGAAGGTGTTCGCGGCCGCCGGCAACAATTCGGGCAGCGTTTTCTGCCCCGGGCGCCAGGATGCCGTGTACGCCGTCGGCTTCATGAGCGAATCGAGGGAAAATCTCCCGGCGGAAGGCGGCGGCGAAACGGAGAGGGCTTTTTCCCTGGCTCCCCACGCTCCGCAGGCTATGCTGGCGGATTTTCGCATCCGTGAAATACCGGGAATGCTCGGAACGAGTTTCGCAAGTCCCCTGTTCGCCGGCGCGGCGGCCCTTGGCTTGAGCAACGGAGAGCTGGAAGCCTACCGGACGAGCGGAAGAGCGGGAGCGGATGCCTCCTTTTACCAGGCTACGTTGGCGGCGACCGCCCCGGAGCGGCAGGATCCCGTCCTTCTCCAGCGCGCCGATGAATTGTTTCAGCGAGCGATCCGGCACCTGCCGCATGTGCACAACGTACTGCAGGCTGCGATGTCTCCGGGCCATCCGTACATGGATCCGACGGAATGCCCTTCATGCGGAATCTTCGCGGAATTCATATACACCAATGCCGGCCTGTACAAATTGTGCAGGGGAAATCCGAAGGAGGCCCGCATCCTGCTGGAAACCGCCCGGGCGGTCGCACCCTGGAGCGCCGACGCAGCGGCGAATCTCGCCGCGGCCTGGCGGGACTTGGGCGGGATCGATCGGGCGAAAGAACTGTTCGAGACCGCTCTTTCGCTGCGTCCGGGGTTTCCCGCGTACACGATGGCGCTGGAGGAACTGCGGAAGTAGAGGAGAGGGCGGGCGAACCCCGCCCTCTCCTGATCGTTAACCCGCATCGATTCGGCATTGCCTGCCGGCGGGTTCGTCGGTTTTACCTGCCGATCAGTTTCCCGATCTTCTCGTCGCCGTACCCGAGTTTGCGGAAATCCAGCACGCCTTTCGGGCCATGGCAGGATGCGCAAGAAAGCGCCTCGGATTTCGGAGCGACCTGGTGGTTCAACGAGAACACCATCGTCTCCTTTATCCCTTTCCATGTTCCGCTGTAGTTCTGCTTCGAGTCCTCCGCCCCCTTTTTCGCGGCAGCCCCGGGGTCTCCGGTTACGGCATAGGCGCCGGACTTGATGAAGACCGGCTTGCCGGTCGCCGCGTCGCCGATCACGGTGTAATCCGTCCGTTTCCACGGGTAGATTTTCGCCTTCGGATCGCCGATGGACCCCACGGGCTCCGGCGGCACTTTCATGTAACGGTTCCACCATGCGTACTCCGGTCGCACATTGCCCGCCGTCCTGTTCGTCGGACCGAAGAGCCCGGTTTTTTCGTTAAGGACGGGTTTCGTCCAGTCGCGCTCGACGATCGTGGGCATCTTCGAATCCCGTGCTATCGAGGGGATGTGACAAGTCTGGCAGGCGATCCGGGCCGTGTGCCGGTTCAGCTCTTTCGCCTGCTCCCCCTCGTGCGGTGAGGAGTGGCAGTTCTCGCAGGCGGTTTTAATGTCCGTTAGCTCCTGCGCCTTGATGTCCGCGCCTCCGGGTATCCTGTGTTTTTCGGTGCAATGGCAATCGACGCACAGCATTCCCCTGGCCACATGCACGTCGCTCTCCCTCGTCGGGGTGACGCCGTGCTTGTGGTTCGGCCCACCGCCGGCGCCCGCGTGGCACCGAAGGCAAATATCGTTCGTCGGTTTTCCGACCGACTGCGCCGCTTTAAGGATATCGATCGACGGGTCCGGGACGATGCGGAATTTGTTTCCGTCCTTCGTAACCGTACGCTTGTAGCCCGGGGCGTGGCACAAAAGGCAATCGATGTTGTCGTAATCCGCTTCAGTCAACTTTCCGACAGGATTGGGCTTCGCGCCGAGTCCCGCGTGGCAAAGAGCGCAGCCACCTGGCTGCGCCGGCTTAGAGGCATCCCTGGACTGGAGAATTCCGATCCAGTTATGCCCCGCTACCGTATTGGGCGGCGCTCAATACGTCTCCGTCATTCCCGCAAGTTTTCCCGATTCCCAGCCTTCCAGAAACTGCGGCACCGCCCGTTGTTGATAATGGAGGCTTTCCGCCACCTCTTTCGCGGCGTCCGGGTGGCATGAAGCCGCCGTGCAGGTGCGCGGCCCCTCGAACGTTTTGACGTACCCGGCGTGGGAAGGCCCCGCCGCGTCGGCCGTGCCGCCCGACAGCGACATGGCCAGCATGATGCCCGCTGCAACGAAGATCTTTCTCATCTCTCTCCTCCTTTCGGGGTTTTTACCACTCCTCCTTCTGTTTCGCGGTCATCTTCTCGAAGTAGATCCCGGCGGAGGTCAGTTTGCGGACCTCCTCCGCGGTGTATCCAAGAGCGGCGAAGTTCAATACGCCGTTCGGGGCGTGGCAGTTCGCGCATGTGAGCGCCTTGCTCCGTGTCACGAGGTGGCTGCTCCCGAAGTAGATCGTCTGCCAGCCCGGGACGGGGTCGTATTCCCGGATACCGAGGGTCTTCGCGGCGGAGGCGACTCCCGCCAGCGTGTCGCCCGTCGCCATCGGCGGGGCGAAATCCATCGAAAGAAGGCTGCCGGTCTTCCGGTCGAAGTAAGCCTTGCCTTCGTATATCTTGAAAGGATGGATGCGGCTTGCTGCGTCCGCACGGGTTCCCTTGGGCCCGATGAACCCGGGCGTGTTTGCGACGGTGCGGTTGTACCAGGCGTACACCGGCGTCGTCTCGTTCGCTTCCATGCGGAGGGTTGTCGGTTCGAAAAAGCCGTCCGCCCCCTGTGTCCACCGGGTAAAGTCTTTCGCCGCCGCGCCGCCGGTTCTGGTTATGTGGCATGTCTGGCAGGCGATCCTTCCGGTGTGGCGATCGATGTCGCCGTCCTTGTGGGGCGTCTCTCCGTGGCAGCCCGAACAGGAAACGCGGATACCGTCGTTCGCCCAGTTGTTAGGGTCGTACCCGGTCGGGATTCTATGGTCCTTCGCGGCATGGCAGTCGACGCAGACCATACCCTTGGCCGCATGGACATCGTTCTCGCGCGTGAAAGCGAATCCGCGTTTCAGGAGGACGCCTCCTCCAGCCGATTCGTGGCATACCATGCAGTTCTTGACGCCGGGCTTGCCGACCGCGAGGGCGGCTTTCACGCTGCGGTCCTGTCCCATGACGATCCTGCCCTTCTCGTCCCTGTACGGCTTGCGGAGGCGGTAATCGTATGACGATGAATGGCATACCAGGCAATCGACCGCGTTCTCCGCGTCCTTTCCCGTGCTCCCCACGTCGCTTGTATGGTTGCCGGGGTGGCAAGTGTTGCATCCGGTAAATTTCGTCTTGCCGGTTTTCGTATTCGGCGGGGTTTCCTTCAGGTCGTTAACGATGTCGTTCCCGTTGCACATCGTGTATATGCGGTTCTTCATCCCGTACTCGGCCCGGGGGTCCGTCCCGTCCACGTTCGTAACCCTGGAGGAATGTTTCCAGTGCACGGTGTCGAGGAACGACCGTGCGGTTCCGGGGTGGCACCCCTGCGTTTCGCACGTCGAAGGGCCCTTGTATCCGTTCTTCTCCAGATAGGCCCTGCCGGGGTGTTCCGCCCCCCAGGCGGCGGAACATGCGCATGCCAACAAAGACAAAACGATCGAATAACGCTTCACGCTTCCCTCCCGTTGCGGCAGCCGCCCGGGATAATCCCGGGCGGCTGAAAATACGCAATATTCACAAAGCTTCCGATGCGGGCCGGTCAGCAGCCCGCCGTCTTACGGAAATACCTGCTGAGGTTCTTCCCGTCTTTCGATTCGTACTTGAGCCTGATCTCGTCCCCGACGACGATGCGGTGGTCCTTGAACTTGTCCAGCGTAAGGTCGTCGGTGACGACGACTGTGACCGCCGCATCGGTCTTGTTGTCCTTGAGCGTCACCGTTGCCGAGGCGGCGTCCTGTCCGGCGATATCGATCGCGGAAATAACGCCGACCAACTTGATTTCACCGTCGGCAGCCGCACCGGCCGGAAAGAGTCCCCCCGCGGCGACGCATGCGAGCATAACGAACACGATCGCGAACCGTTTCATGTGAGCCTCCATTCCTTCGAACTCAGAACTTCACTTCAACCGTCGCGTAGAAATCCGTCGCCTTCTCGACAGGCACCAGCATCTGCGCGTTCGCGGCGTTGACAAGCTCCGACATCTTGACCGGGGCGCCTACCCAGTTGTTGCTTCCAGTGTGGGTGAAGTCGTAGTACTGGTAGCCGACGCGCAGGAAAGTCTTCGCGATGTGCGAAGAAACCGCTTTCTCGTTCAGTTCCTGTATCAGGTAGATTTCGTAGACGTTCCCGCGGGCGCCCAGCTTGCTGGTCCATATGTCGTCCCCCGCCGGAACGAAAGATATCCAGTTTTTTGAGCCGTGATTGTATTCCGCCCCGATCTTCGTCCGGGTGGCCGTGATGTCGTATCGGCCCCCGATGTGGGCTGCCCAGCCGGTCGTCGATTCGCTGCGCCCCGTGAACATGAGGCCTGCGCCCGTGTCGAAGCCGTTAGACAGGATGACCGTCTTTCCGTTGGGATGGGTCTTGTCGAGCGCCCCGCTTCCGAAGATGTTCAGCGTCCCCGGTCCGACCTTCTTCATCGTGCTTAGCAGGGTCAACCCGAACCAGTCGATGTCTCCCAGATCGACGGAGGGCTGGGTATTTCCGAAGACGGTGTTGCTCTTGATGACCGGCGAGTTGAAGATATTCATGCCGCGGTTCCACTGCAGGTTCATGTAGAGCCGGTCAGTGTCGTAGGGAACCAGCGAGACGCCGATCATGTCCGTATCGCGGAGGCCGTTCCCCGAATCCAGCGTAAAGCCGTTTTCGAATGCCCTTCCGTAGCAGAGCTTCGCGTAAGCTCCCGGGAGCGCCTCGATGTCGGGCGCGTATCCGAGGGTCGCCCCGTCGAAGGCGTAATCCACAAGCAAGGCGGGGATGCCCGCGTTCCCCGGTTTCTCGTTGTTCTGCCGAAGGTGGCTCGGGATCCCACCCGTCGATGGACGTCTCCCGACGGAGAACCAGATCGGCTGATCGAAGATGTTGTTGATCGTCACATACGCGTAGTCGACGAAGACCTTTCCGTCGGCGGGGATGTGGCCCGTGGTTCCGTCGAACACGCCGACACGGTCGGCGAAGAACGGCTGGATCGTCCCGCTCGCGCTGCGCAGTCCCGAAACCGCGCTGTCGTCCTGCGAGCCGAATGTCTTGAACATGACGAGACGGGCGGAGGCCGACACGTTTTGCGACGCCTTCGCCTTGAGGTTCAGCCCGAACCGGTTGGTGTAGAGGGTCTCGTTCTTGACATCCGCCCCCGCGGTCGGGGAAGGCGCCGGCCCGCCTCCGAGGAACGCCTGGTACGAAGGATCGAAGAAGTTGAAAAACGTCGGCATTTTCCCGTTAAGGGAATCCGCCCGGAATCGGTAATCTCCTCCGATCGTCAGCCAGTCGAAGGTCGATTTCTTCGCTTCCGGTGCGGGTTCCGCGGCGAGAGATGCTCCCGGCAATGCCACAAGGAGCGCTAAAAGGGTTGACGCCAGTGTTGCGGACCATTTTCTTTTCATTACTTGTCTCCTTTTGTCGACTGTCCCGGAATCCGTATCCGTCCGGCCCTGCCATTGCACTGGCTATAACCATGCCATTTGCTATCGAAAGGGAAACCAGTTGTAATAAAAGGAGTTTTTCCGTCGGGACAAATTCGCCGGAGAATTCAGGTTGTTTCAGTTTGTTTCACGTTAAAGCTGAAACAACCGTCGGAGATGTACGAAACGATCCCAAATAGTATTATTTCAAGCGGTTAACGTGAAACATTCTTGATGAAACGAAATGTATCGCGTGTTAACGTTAATGAAACGTTAAACGTTAAATGCTGGTTAAGGGGGTGCCATGAATACCGAATTGACTTTCGAGAAACTTCTTGTCGAGTCGGTCACCGATGTGATGGTCGCGATTTCGCCGGATGGGCGGATTCTGTTCGCCAACAGGTCCTTTCTCGAAAAGTCGGGTTACCGGTTGGAAGAGATCCTCGGGAAACCATGCAGCGAAGTCGTCCAAGAATCGATCTGCGACTCCGGCTGTCCCTTCGCGGCGGTAATGGAAACGGGTAAGTCCGAGGATCGGTTCGACGTGGAGGTTCGGGGAAAAGGCGGGGAGCCGATGAGCGCCTGCATAAACTTCACCCCGCTCCGCGACTCGGCGGGCAGGACGATAGGCGTTGTCGAGGTGATCCGCGACATCACAAGGCTCAAGGAGTTGAAGGAAAACCTCAGGAAAGCAAGCTCCATGTACCGGAGGGAACGGATCAGGATGCAGACGATCCTCGACAATATTCCCTCGGGAGTCTACACGGTCGACCTGGACATGAAGCTGATGTCCTTCAACCGCTCGCTCGAAAGACTGACCGGATATTCCGCGGACGAGGTCCTCGGGAAGAAGTGCATGGAGGTTTTACGTTCCGATTTCTGCGAGTCCGTGTGCCCGCTCAAGCGGTCGATGCGGACCGGCGAGACGCTTCGGGGAGTCGAGGTGAACCTGCGGGACAGGAACGGGACTGCGATTCCGATCGCGTCCAGCACGGCGGTTCTGCGTGATGAGGAAGGGCGGCAGATCGGCGGGATCTGCTCGTTCCGCGATCTCAGGGAAATGAATTTCATGCCGGTTTCCTCCGGGCAGGTGCGGGAGTTCCAGGGGATACTGAGCAAGAACCATCGCATGCATGAAATTTTCGACCTGATAGAGACCGTCGCCGATTCCGATGCGAACGTCCTGATCGAAGGGGAGAGCGGCACCGGCAAGGAGCTTGCGGCGCGGGCGATCCATCGGTTGAGCGGCCGGTCGGAGAAGCCGTTTCTCGGGGTCAATTGCGCATCCCTCAACGAAAATCTTATGGAGAGCGAGCTTTTCGGACACGTCCGGGGGGCGTTCACGGGGGCGGTAAAGGACCGGGCCGGGCGGTTCGAGATGGCGGAGGGAGGCACGCTCTTCCTCGACGAGATATCGGAGATCGGACCGCATCTGCAGGCGAAGCTGCTCCGCGTCATCCAGGAGAGGGAATACCAGCGGGTAGGGGAGACGAAAACGAGGAAGGCGAATGTGCGGATCATCTCGGCCGCAAACCGCCGCCTCAAGGAGAGGATCACCGGGGGCGCGTTCCGTGACGACCTCTATTACCGGCTCAACGTGGTGTCTGTCACCCTGCCGCCGCTCCGTGACCGCAGGGAGGACATTCCGTTCCTCGTGCAGCATTTCCTGGACCGCTCGCAGGAGCGGCAAGGGGGATGCGCGCGCGCCTTTTCCCCCTTGGCGATGCAGGCGCTGATCGAGTATTCGTGGCCCGGCAATGTTCGGGAACTGGAAAACGCCGTCGAGCGTGCGAACATCTGTTCGCGGGGGACCACGGTCGAGGAGTCCTCGCTTCCGGCCGAAATCCGGTTCAGAGGCGCCGGCGGATCTGTGCCGAATCCTCCCGGACGGGACGGGCAAATTGCGGCGGAGAGGCTTCGGGAGACGCTCGATCGCTGCCGATGGAACCGGGCCGAGGCCGCATCGCAGCTCGGCATGAGCCGCGTTACCCTTTGGAGACGGATGAAACAATTGGGCATAAACCGATAGCGACCTGCCATAAAACCATCGTGATTTGCATCTAACGAACGACAACTCCGGTATTTAACCGGGGTTCGTTCGGGGAACCCAATGGAAATCGCGGCTGTAAGGGAAATCCGTGAAGGGGAAACGCGGGTTGCTCTCGTGCCGGAGTCATGCAAAAAGCTGGTTCAGGCGGGCATCCGGGTTTCCATTGAAAGCGGTGCCGGGGCGGCCGCCCATATCTCCGACGACGACTACCGGGCGGCCGGGGCGGATATCGGGACGGACGTAGCCGGTCTGCTGGCCGGCGCCGATCTTCTCCTCAAGGTGCAACCTCCCGACATGAACCCGGCCCTCGGTCTTCATGAGATAGACATGATGCGCGAGGGCGCAATGCTCCTCGGCACACTGATTCCGGCGCGCCACCCGGACGTGGTGGATAAGCTCGCGGCGCGAAGGATAAGCGCATTCGCCACCGACCGGATCCCCAGGATATCGCGGGCCCAATCCATGGACACGCTTTCATCGATGGCCAACATCGCCGGCTACAAGGCTGCGCTGATCGCCGCCGGTGCGTTGCCGAAATTCTTCCCGATGCTGACGACCGCGGCGGGGACCGTCTTTCCCGCCAAAGTATTCGTTATCGGCGCCGGGGTGGCGGGGCTGCAGGCGATCGCCACGGCGAGGCGCCTGGGAGCCACGGTCGAAGCCACCGACACGCGCCCCGCGGTCAAGGAACAGGTTGAGAGCCTCGGCGCCCGATTCGTCGGCGTCGAAACCGGCGAGAGCGCGCAGGATACCGCAGGCTATGCCCGGGAACTTTCCCCGGAGTTCTACCGGAAGCAGGCGGAACTGATCGCCGATCGGTGCTCGGCCGCCGACGCCGTCATCACGACGGCGCTCATAGGCGGAATTACCGCGCCCAGGCTGATCACCGCGGAGATGGTGCGGGCGATGCGGCCCGGCTCGTTGATCGTCGACCTGGCCGCCGAGGCCGGCGGCAACTGCGAGCTGACCCGGCCCGGCTTCAACGTGACGGAGAGGGGAGTAACGATCTTCGGCCCGCTCAATCTTCCCGCGGAACTCCCGTGGCACGCGAGCGTCCTCTACTCGCGCAACCTGACTTCTTTCGTGCTGGCGTTCTGGAAGGACGGAAAATTCCACCTCGACCTGGACGACGAAATCATTCGCGGAGCGCTTGTAACGCATGGCGGCGCAGTCCGGCTGCCGGATTGGAAAGGCAAGGCGTCTTCATGAGCGCCGACGTCGAACTGGGGCTCTACGTTTTCGTGCTGGCGACGTTCCTGGGATTCCAGGTGATCCGGCGGGTGTCGCCGCTGCTGCATACGCCGTTGATGTCTCTCACCAACGCCATATCGGCCATCGCGGTCGTGGGCTCGATCATGGTGGCGGGCGAGCAGAAGTCCGCGCTTTCCACCGTGCTTGGGACGCTGGCGGTTGCCTGTTCGATGATCAACATCGTCGGCGGCTACCTCATCACCTACCGCATGCTCCGGATGTTCCGGAAAAGCGGGAAAGACAAGCAATGATCGACGCGTTCATCCCTCTCATATACCTTGGAGCGGCGGTATCCTTCATCCTCGCCTTGATGTGGCTTTCGGCCGTAGGGACGGCGCGCCGCGGAGTGATCGTCGGAGTAGCCGGAATGGCGCTGGCGGTGGGCGGGACGCTGCTCAAACCCGAAATCGAGAGTTACCGCTGGATCGCCGTGGCGTTCGTGGCCGGAACCGCGATCGGCATTCCCATGGCGCTGATGCCGATGACCGCCGTGCCGCAGCGGACGGCGCTCTCGCACGCATTCGGGGCGCTGGCCGCGGCGCTGGTAGGGACGGCGGAGTATTATCTGAGGACCCCCCGAATAGACACCTTCACCATGGGCGCCCTTGCGTTCGAGGTGCTGCTGGGATTCCTCACCTTCACGGCGTCGCTTATGGCCTTCGGCAAGCTGCAGGAGATCCTGCCGACGCGACCGATCACCTACCGCAACCAGAATATCGTCAACCTGTCGCTGTTCGGGCTGGCAACCGCCGCCGGCGCCTATCTGACGATACGGCCGGAGGCCTCCTGGCTGTTCCCGGTCTTCGGCGCGATGGCGTTGCTGTTCGGCGTGCTCCTCATCATCCCCATCGGCGGAGCGGACATGCCCACGGTGATCTCGCTTCTCAACTCCTATGCCGGGCTGTCGGCGTCGGCGATGGGATTCGTGCTCAACAATAAACTCCTCATAATAGCCGGAGCGCTGGACGGATCGTCCGGCTTCATACTGTCGGTTATCATGTGCCGGGCGATGAACCGCTCCTTCACCAACGTTCTTTTCGGAGCTTTCGGCCAGATGCAGGCGGGGGCCGCGGCTTCCGCTTCGCCGCGGATCGTGCGCAGCGCAACGCCCGGGGAGGCTGCGGACATTCTGCAGGCGGCGAGCCGGGTGATCGTCGTCCCGGGCTACGGGATGGCGGTGGCGCAGGCGCAGCATAAGCTCCGCGAGATGTTCGATATCCTCACGAGGGCCGGCGTCGACGTGAAATTCGCCATCCACCCTGTTGCCGGCCGGATGCCCGGACACATGAACGTCCTCCTGGCGGAGGCCGACATTCCATACGACAGGCTGATGGAGATGGAGGACGTGAATTCCGAGTTTCCGCAGGCCGACGTGGCTCTCGTCATCGGCGCGAACGACGTCACCAACCCGGCCGCCCGCCACGACCGGAACAGCCCGATCTACGGGATGCCGATCCTGGACGTGGACAAGGCGCGCACTGTGATGGTGATCAAGCGCAGCATGAGTCCCGGATTCGCGGGCATCGACAACGAGCTCTACTACATGGAGCGGACGCTCATGGTCTTCGGCGACGCCAAGGCTGTGGCCGGCGGGATCGTCAAGGAATTGTCTTCCGGCCGGTGAGACGGTTCGTGCAAGGAGAGGATCCGGAGGGCGAAAGCGCGTAACTTCGCCCTCCGGCGTTCAACGCATCAGTACTTTGGTCCAGGAGCAGGACTGGATTTTTCGGCCCCTTCCGCCTCTTTCTTCAACATGCCGTTTTTAAAGGAGACATGGTCGCCGATCTTGATGTTCTTCAGCTCTTCCGGCCCTGTCGCCTGAATCGTTTTTTCCATGCCCATGTTGTCCTGGATCGTTACCCTGGTGCCCTCGATCCTGGTGACGGTGCCCTTCAATTCCTCGTGGCTCATCGCCGTCGAAATGCCCGGAATTCCCAGGCCCAGGATAAACGCCGCCGCCGCCAACATTGCCACTGCCTTTCTCATGTTCATGATCTCATCTCCTCCCGGTGGGCTGTATTTCCCAAGGTCCCGCCGTGCGGGACGAAAGGAAGTTATGGGGGTTGGATTCCCGCCGGCCGCAAGCGATTCCGGAAGGCTGCTATGCAGCGCGGATGATCGGATATCCCGCTTTCTCCCATGCCTCGACGCCGCCCAACAGCACTTTCACCTTCGTGAACCCCTGTCCGAGGAACCGGGCCGCCTGACCGGCGGCGGTAGCCTCGTTGGGTCACGCGCAATAAAAGACGATTTCCCTGCAACTTCCGCCATGACGGACCTCCTTTCGACGTCCATCAACATTCGATGTGCAAAAAGGGGATTCGATCCGCAGGCATCGAAAGAATATTTCAGTCGGGCCGCGAGTTTCCGCCAGGTTGGATGAGTTCCCGATCCATGCCATGGTCTCGGGCGATCAGCATGTAGATGGAAGGGATGACGAACAATGTGAAGAGCGTCCCGATGAACATCCCGCCGACCAGAACAAGGCCGATGGAATTTCTTGCGGCGGCGCCGGCGCCGGTGACCAGCGTCAGCGGGAAGTGGCCGCCGATCGTTGCGGCGCTCACCATGAGGATCGGCCGGAGCCGGATCATCGCGGCCTGGCGCACGGCATCGAGCTTCGACTTTCCCTCGATCTGCAGCTGGTTGGCGAACTGGACGATCAAAATGCCGTTCTTGGACACCAGCCCGACGAGAGTCACCAGTCCGACCTGCGAGTAGATGTTGAGTGTGGTGGTCCAGCCGCGGGTCCAGAAGGGGACGTTGGGGTCGGGCATCTTCAGGAACGTGAAGATCAATGCCCCGAACATGGCCAGAGGCACCGAACCCGCCAGGATGACGAAGGGATCGCGGAAACTGTTGAACTGGGCGGCCAGCACCAGGAAGATCAGTATGATGGCCAGGGTGAAAGCAGGCAGAAACTTTTCCCCTTCGGTGCGGAGCTGGCGGGACTCGCCCGTGTAATCGATGACGTAGCCCTTGGGCAGTATCTTCGCCGCCTCGTCCTCCATGAAGCGCAGCGCCTCGTCCAGCGGCCGGACGGCCACGCCGCTGATCTTCACCGCATTGAGCTGCTGGAACCGGTTGAGCGATCGGGGGACTACCGATTCGCGCAGGGTTGCCACCGTGCTTAATGGCACAAGCCTGCCGTTCGGGCCCGTGACGTAAACGTCCTGGAGTTGGCCGGGATTCAGCCGTCCGACGCGCTGGATCTGAGGGATGACCTTATAGCTGCGGCCCGATATGTCGAAGCGGTTTACGAAGTCGCCGCCCACCAGCCCGCCAAGGTCGCCTCCCACCTGTTCCAGGTTCAGACCCATCGCCGCCACCTTGTCCCGGTCGATCACGAATTCGGTTTGGGGCTGGTCGATCTTTACGTCGATCACAGGCGGGAAGGCGAATATCCCGCTTTGCATGGCTTTCACCTGGATCTTTTGGGCGAATTCGAGTATCCGGGGAGTTTCGGCCGTCGACGCCAATATGAATTCCACGGGGAAATCGCCTCCTCCGGGGAGCGCAGGGGGGGGCACCGCGAAGGTCCGTATGCCGGGGATCTTCTGAAGCTCATGCCGGACCCCGGGAAGGATCTCGAATATGGTCCGCTTCCGTTCCTTCCAGGGCTTTGCCACCATGCCGCCGAAACCGCCGCTCGGAAAAGTGATCTGGAAAGTGAAGTCGGTTTCCGGCGTGCTCTGGTAGACGCGGTTGACCTCCGTCGCGAAGATGCTGTTCTGGTCGAGGGTGGAGTTGGCGGATGTGTCCAGGATGCCGAAGATGACGCCCTGGTCCTCCATCGGCGCCAGCTCCTTCGCGGACATGATGAACATCGGGACGCTGGCGAGCGACACGGCTATCCAGATCGCATAAACCGCGGGACGCGCCGCGAGGGTATTGTCCAGCAGCCGGCCGTACGCGTTTTTCAGGCGATCGAAACCGCGGGTTATGCGTCCGGCCAGACCGCGTTCCTCGAGACCGGGCTTCAGCATCTTCGCCGACATGACCGGCGAAAGGGTCAGCGCCACGACTCCCGAGATGGCTACGGCTCCGGCGAGCGTGAACGCGAACTCCCTGAAGAGCGCTCCCGTAAGTCCCCCCTGGAGCCCTATGGGAAGATAGACCGCCGCCAGGGTGACGGTCATCGCGATGATCGGCCCGACCAGCTCCCGGGCGCCGATCAGCGCCGCGTCAAGGGGCGTTTTCCCCTCGCGCATGTGGCGCTCCGCATTTTCCACGACGACTATGGCGTCGTCGACGACAAGGCCGACAGACAGGACGATGGCCAGGAGCGTCAGCAGGTTTAAAGTGAACCCGAAGACCTGCATCAGGAAAACCCCCCCGATCAGCGACAACGGGATCGCCACCACCGGGATCATGACCGAGCGGAACGACCCGAGGAACAGGAAGATCACGACGACGACGATCAGCAGCGTGTCTCCCAGTGTTTTCAGGACCTCGCGGATCGCGTTGGTGATGTAGTCTGTGGCGTCGTAAGCCACGCGGGCCGTAAGTCCCACCGGCAGGTCGCGGCTGATCGAGTCCATCTCGGCCCGCACCCGCTTGATGACGTCGACCGAGTTGGCGTTCGGGAGCGGCCATATGCCCATGAAAACCGCGGTCTGGCCGGAGAAGCGGACCTCCGCGTCGTAGTCCTCGGCGCCCAGCACCACGTCGGCGATGTCGCCCAGCCTGACTATCGTTCCGTTCCGCTGCCTCACGGCCAGGCGCTTGAATTCCTCTACCGTGCGAAGGTTCGTGTCCGCAGTGAGGTTTACCTGGATGTACGTGCCTTTGCTTCTCCCGAGGGCGGAGAGGAAGTTGTTGGCCGCCAATGCCTGCCGCACCTGGACCGGGCTGACGTCGTGCGCGGCCATCCGTTCCGGCTTGAGCCATATGCGCATGGCGAATGTGCGGGCGCCCAGGACGTCCGCCCGCTGCACCCCCGGTATCGCCGAAAGTCGGGGCTGGACGATCCTTACGAGGTAGTCGGTGATCTCGTTCTGCTCAAGCAGGTCGGAGCTGAAGCTCAAGTAGGCCGATGCGAACCGGCTGTCGGCCGATTCGATGTTTATGACCGGCACTTCCGCCTCGGGGGGAAGGTCGCGGCGCACCTGGTCTACCTTGGAGCCTATCTCCGCAAGGGCCTTGGTGGAATCGTAGTTGAGCCGGAGACGCACGTTGATCGTGGAGAGGCCGAGGGCGCTCTGCGATTCCATGTACTCGATTCCGTCGGCGGCCGCTATGGCCCTCTCCAGCGGCGAGGTTACGAACCCGCGCACAAGGTCAGCGCTTGCGCCGATGTAAACCGTGGTGACCGTCACCATCGCGATCTCGCTGCGCGGGTACTGGCGGACGTTTATGGTCCGGATCGCCTGAAGGCCCCCGATGATGATGAGCAGGTTGATCACCAGCGCCAGGACCGGCCGCCGGATGAAAAGGTCGGTGAATTTCATATGTTTCAGCTGTTCTCCGGTTTCGGGGCTTCCTGGAATTTCGGCGCGAGACGGTTATCGACGGTCACCGCTTGTCCGTTGCGGAGCTTGAAAACGCCGGTGCTGACGATGTTCTCCCCTTCCTTCAGTCCGTGGGCGACGGCGACGAAGTCTCCGCGCTTTTCCCCGAGCCGCACGAACTGCTGGCGCAGAACCTTGCCTCCTTTTCCTTCCCTGGCGTCCTCTACGACGAAAACCGAATCGCCGTAAGGGGCATAGAGAACCGCCGTGGCGGGAACGGCGAGCACTTTCTGCCGGACCGGCAGGCCGACCGCCGCGTTGACGAACATTCCGGGTCTCAAGCTTTCCTTCGGGTTCTGCGCCGTCGCCTGCAGGCGGATGTTTCGGGTTTCCGCGTCAACCAGCGGGTTGATCGCAGTTATGCGTCCGCCGAGCGTTACCCCCGGCAGGGCATCGCAAGTCACCTTGACCGGGAGACCGACCCGCAACCGCCCGATGTGTTGTTGCGGAAGGGAGAAGTCGACATAGACCGGGTCGAGGGATTGCAGCGTGACGATAGGATCGCCTTCGCGGAGGATCTGGCCGAGGTTCACCTGGCGGATGCCGATCCTGCCGCCGAAGGGGGCGCGGATCGTCTTTTTGCCGATGGCGGCGCGGATGCTTTCCGCCAGCGCGATCGCCTGGTCGCGCGCGGCGACGGCCGCGTCGAAGTCGGCCTGGGAAATGATCCGTTCCGCCAGCATCTTTTCGTTGCGGGCGAGGACGGTCTGCGTTAGTTTCACCTGCGCCACGGCGCCGGGGAGCTGTGCATCCTCCGAGCTGGTGTCCTGCCGGATCAGCAGGTCCCCCTTCTTTACCTTCGCCCCCGGCTCGAACACGATTTCCGTCACCTTCCCTGTCAGTTCGGCGGCCACGGTTACCCCCTGGACCGCGCTGATCGATCCGACCGCGCCAAGCGCCGTTTCCCACGATTCGGTCCGTGCAGCAACGGCGGTCACCGTCTCGGGCGGAGGAACGAAATTCTTCCCCTGTTCGTCCATCTTCCGGAATTGCATGATCTTGGCCGCTGCAAGCGCGGCGATAACGATCAAAATCGCGGCGACGACGAGGATGATCCGTTTTTTCATGGCGTGAAGGCTCCGTTAAGGACTTATTCGACCGTTCCGCGATATTTTATCCGCGCCGCTCTCAGGTTCGCCGTTCCACCATCCGCCGCCGAGCGCCTGGAAGAGGGCGGCCGTGTCGGAAAGGCGGGCCGCCCGGGCCTGGACGAGTTCGATAACCGCCTGCCTGTGCTGCCGCTCGGCGTTAAGCAGCGTCAGATAGCCGACCGCGCCGAGTTCGAATTGCCGCCGTGCGAGCTCGAGTGATTCCCGGGCCGCGGCTTCGGCCCCGGCCTGCGCCTTGAGCGTTTGAGCGTCCTTTTCAAGAGCACGCAGGGCGTCGGCTACGTTCTGGAAAGCAAGGAGGACGGTTTCGCGGTATTGAGCCGCCGCCTCGTCATAGGCGGCGATCGCGGCTCGCCGCTTCGCGGTCAGCTCTCCGCCCCGGAAGATAGGCTGGAGCAGCCCCGCTCCGACGCTCCAGATCGAGGATCCCGAGCCGAACAGGTCCTGCGGCCTTGTGGCCAGCGATCCCATGTTGCCCGTCAGGGTGATCTGCGGGTAGAGGTTCGCCGTGGCCACGCCGATCCTGGCGGACGCCGCGTGCAGCACCTCTTCCGCGGCTCTTATGTCCGGCCTGCGGCGCGCCATCGACGAAGGCAGACTCAGGGGAAGTTCCTGCGGCAGGTTCATTCCGTCGAGCGCGAATTCCGGGAGCGTCGCCGCGTGCTCGGGATATCTGCCGGCGAGCAGCGCCAGCCGGTGGCGCGCCTGCGCAAGCTGTTTTTCCAGTTCCGGCAGGGCAGCCCTGGTCTGTGCGAGCTGCGCCTTCTGGGCGAGGACGTCCGGGAGGGATGCCCCGCCGAGCTGATGCCGCCGCTCCACCAGGCCAAGCTGCATCTCTTCCGCGGACGCAATATCCCTGGTCGCCGCGATCCGGGCGCGCAGATCTGCTTCGCGCACCGCCGTCGTGACGATGTTGGCGGCAATAGCGAGCCACGCGCCTTCGCGCTGGTATCGCCGGTAATCTATTTCCGCCTGAAGGGCCTCAAGTTCACGCCTCGTGCCGCCGAACAGATCGAGCGCATACGTTACGCCGATCGATGCGTTGTAGAGGTTGAAGGGGGAGATGTCGAGCTGCGGCTGGCCGAACGACGCCCCTGATGATTTCTGCCTGCTCGCCGAGGCGCTGCCCGATACCTGCGGAAATAGAGCTCCGAATTGCGCCCTGCGGTTCTGTTCCGCGATGCGGAGCCTCGCCTCCGCCGCGGAGAGCGAAGGATTGTCCGCAAATGCCTGGCGGATCAGGTTGTCAAGCGGCTTCGAGCGGAACAGTTCCCACCACTGCGCGGGAATCTTCTCACCCTCCACGAATCGCTGGGCGGCTCCCCCAGCCGACGGCGCCGCGGCCGTCTCTGCGGGGAAATCCTTTCCGGCATATGAAGCCGCCGCGGGGGAAGCGGGACGGCGAAAATCGGGCCCGGCCGCGCAACCTGCGAGGGCTGCGACGAATAACGCGACAATGTTCCGCATGCATCGTTTCATGCGTAATTTCCCGTCCATAGAGTTTCGGCTGCGTCATCATAAGATCGTGCATAAAAAAATTAGATGCAAGTCCATTCCAACTTATCTCATGAACTACGTTCAACTCGGACGCCTGCTGCGCCTGGATCGCCTCGACATGATCCCTCATGGAGACCGTATGCCTGCCCCCGCCCGATGAAACCGCGGCGCGGGATTATTTCTCAAAAGAAGTGTAGAGAGAAGATCCCGGTCAAGGGAAAGGCCACACCGGAGGTGTTATATGGAACTGAAAGGAAAGCGGGTTGCGGTCCTGGTGGAAAACCTCTACGAGGACCTGGAACTTTGGTATCCAGTGTTGCGCCTGAGGGAAGCCGGCGCCGACGTTTCGATCGTGGGGCCGTTGGCATCCACGTATACTTCCAAGCACGGCTACGAGGCGAGAGCGAACATCGGCGTGGAGCAGGCCGATGCGGGCGGCTTCGACGCGGTGATCGTACCCGGAGGCTATGCGCCGGACCGGATGCGCCTGCGTAAGTCGATGGTCGACCTGGTTCGCGAATCGTACCGGCAGGGGAAAGTGGTCGCCGCCATATGCCACGGCGGCTGGATGCTCGCGTCGGCGAACGTCCTGCGCGGGAGAAGAG
>JACRCO010000097.1 GCA_016218975.1 Deltaproteobacteria bacterium | reverse complement strand
CGGCTTGTGGAAGTCGAGCGAAAGGAAGTACTCGTTCGGGTTCGCGCCGAAGAAGCCCAGCCCCGTCCCCTTGTCCGGCATCCACCGGGAGAGGGGATAGAGGAACGGCTCGTTGAACGGCGTGGTGTGCCGCATCGGCTCGCCGCGCTTCGGCAGCTCGACCTTGATCGTCTCGGCGCCGAGCTCGGCAAGGTACGCCGCGCAGGACGGTCCGAGGATGTACTGGGTCGTGGAAACGACCCGGATCCCCTTGAGGACTTCCGGCTTGTGGAACCGCTCCTTCGTGTTGAAAACCGTTCGGCAGAAATCCTCGAACGTCATGTCTTTTAACGATTTATCGACACCTGTCATTAGATTACCCCTCCCTTCTTCAGGCTGGCGAGATCCTCACGGTTCAAGCCAGCGAGGCGCCTGAAGACGTCCTCGTTGTCCTGTCCGACCGTCCTGCCGATCCACTTGATGCGGCCCGGCGTGTTCATGCCGATGAATCCGGACCCGCCGATCAGGACCTTACCGTAATTGAGGTCGTCGACCATCTCGATGTGTCCGCGGTACTTGTAATGCGGGAACTCGCAAACCTCGTCGATGAACGAAACGCCGCCCGAGGCCACTTCCTCTTCCTGCAGCGCGGTTTCGCATTCGAACCGGGTGAGGTCCTTCATCCACTCGACCAGGGTCGTGTACGTCTCGACCTGGATGTAGTGGGGGAGACGGTCGGTGACCACGCGGAGCTTCGGATCCTCGCAGATGTGCTGCTCGAGCTCCGGCTTCGCCTTACCGCAGGCACGCCAGATCCGGAACCAGAGGCGGTCGTGACCGCCGCCGACCATGATCTGCCCGTCCTTGCAGGGATTGACCGCGTAGATGTTGATGGCGAGGTCCCAGTTTCCGTAGCGGGGCCGAATGGAGGCGTCCATCCCGTGCCAGCCCCAGTTGTAGTCGATGATCCGGATGACGCCCTCTGCCGCCGTGCACTCCACGAACTGGCCGGTCCCGAGGAACCGCTCACGGGCGTAAAGGGCCGCCATCGTGCCGATCGCCGCGAAGGTGCCGCCGACCTGGTCGGCCAGCCACCACCCCGAACGTGTCGGGGTGCCGCCGAACGACACCGGCGCGCCGGTGCCATGCGTGAATCCCATCGAGCACTGCCCGACCGGATCCAGGGCGCCCGGCTGATCCTTCAGCGGGCCCCACTGGCCACGCTCGCCGACCCACAGGTAGACGAGCCTGGGGTTGATTTCGGAAAGCTGCCGATAGCCGATTCCCAGGCTGTCGTAATGTCCGGGGGCGGCATTTTCTATCAGGATGTCGACCTGCGGAATGATCTGCTTCAGCAATGCCCGGCCTTCATCCTTCTCGAGGTCCAGGGTGACGGAGAACTTGTTACGCGCTTCGGCCAGGAACCGGGCGCCGCACTTCTCGCCGTTCTTCGCCTCGAACATGTACTCCTCGCGGCCGAAAGGCGCGCGCGTGCGCATCGGATCGCCGCCGGGCGGTTCCACCATGATGACTTCCGCGCCCAATTCCGAGAAGTGCGAAGAACACCAATGGCCGATCTGCTGGCTAGCCGTGCAGTCGAGCACGCGGATCCCGTCGAGGGATTCGGGCTTGTCGGCGTTGAACTGCTGCCGGACCGCGGATTCCACCCACAGGGAATATTCCTTTTTCTTCTCGTCCACGCCCGCGTAGACTTCGTCGACTGTGGGCGCCGGGATGGCCGGCCACGGCAGAACTTTTATCGTGGGCCGCTTTTTCTCAGTACGCCACGTGTCTCCCATTCTTCCCCTCCTTGAAAATTTTCCTTGCGCTTGCGATGACCGCAGTTAATACCCTGCCTTTCCTTGCAGTAACCGTCGTTTCCTTGCTAGACCACCCTCCTTTCTTGTCGATTTATGGAAAAAATTCCCCGGCCCCGCATGAAACCCGGGGTAAACGGGAAAACCCCTTATAAAACAGGAATTTCCACCCGATGGGCGGACTCTTTTTAGAAATACGTTTTATTTTATATCCCGTATAGCGAGGATATGTCAAGGGGTATTTTTATTTATAAAACCTTTTTTTGACGTTTGAGAATGACATGCAATCCGACCGTCCCGTAAGCGATTCCGTCACGGTTGGGAGCGATGAGCGGAGTGGCCGCGACAGCCTCCCAGCCGTCTTCCCCCGCCTGGTGGAGCCATTCCATGTCGGATACGAGGCCTTCCTTCGTCTCCTTGTACATCACCATTTTCTCCATATATTCAAACGTCATCGTCTAAGCACCTCCTCCCGGATTATTCGGAAATATCCCGGTCGATTCGGCGATGCGTTGGCATATCTCCCGGTAGAGAACGGGATGCTCATCCTCCGGAGCTGCCATCATCCGCAGCGACAGGACCGAAATCTCGTTATACAGTTTCCGGAGGCGTTCCTCGCCTCCTTCCCCGCTGAAACCTTTCAATATCGAACCGTGGTTCATGGAGAATTTTTTATCGGTCAGAAGCGCGATCTGCCGGCCCGCGTCGACGAGTTCCCCGGGCGACTCCGACAACAAGTACCTGGCGAGGTGCCGCGCCATCATCGCCTGGTCCATTCGGGCGTTGTCCTCGCGAAGGCGATCGATCTTCTCTTCCTCCGGCATGAGTTTCCAGACAAAGAAGTCGGCGCCTTTCGTCATCGTCATGCGACCGCCCGAGTACCGCTCGAAGAAGAAGGTCAGGGCGCGTTCAGGCACCTTGTCCGCAATGGCCAGGATCAGTTCCCGGAGGTAACGGGAAGGGATGTCGAAGAAGGACGGCCATCGGCTTACGAATGTAGATACGATCTCGCGGGTTTCCTCGGTCGTCAACAGGTCCATATGGACGAAAGCGGTAAGGCGCAAGTCCTTGAGGGACAACGTTTCGAGCGTCTTCCCCAACTCGCGGACCTTCCAGCCGGGCGGCCCTTCGCGGGGGTACCGTTCCATTACCGGCCCGATCAGGGATTGGGGGTCCAGGGAAAGGCCCGCCGTCTTCGCGACTAGCATCCGGATTTTCCGGAGCAGGTCCTCGCACTCCTCACCTGCCCCGGATGAAACGGCCTGCTCGACAAGCGGCCCTGCCGAGGCAGCAACGGACCGTAGTTCCTCGGCCGGAACGGTGCCGAGCCTGTCGACAAGGTCGAAATAGACGGCGAATTCGAGCGTCCCCTCGTTGAATCCCGGGTCGGAAAGCATGTATGGCCGCAGGAGAAGGCCCGCTTTCGCCAGTTCCCGGCGAAGCTGCAACGGCGCTACATCGTTCAGGTTGGCGCCGATCTTCGGCCATTTTTCCCTGACCGTCATCTCCTGGTATTCTTCCTGGGTGAGCCATGGAGGATCGAACCGCTCGCCGTCCCGTTTCTTTTCCGCAAGCTCCGCGAGGGCATACTCCGTGTAGGCGGGGAGAAACCCTTTGACGAAATCCCGTATCTCCGATTGGGTCAGATACTCGGTATAGCCCGCCAGAAGGCGCTGCCGGGTTTCTTCGTCAAGGCAATCGGTGAAAAGCCTTATCGTGAATCGGAGTTGGGCCTCACCGAACTTCTCGATGTTCAACAGGACGTTGGCCGTCCTGTCCTCGATGCGCTGATGGACCAGTTCCAGGTACGACTGCATCAGGCCGATGCCTCGCATGCGCCAAGGAGTTCCTTCACCTTTACGACGAAGGAATCGCGGGCCTCCCGCGGAAAATCCCATGTCACCGACAGCATCGCGCCGACGAAAGGAAACTCGCCGTCCTCGTCTTCGCCGCCGCAGGCGCCGCCCTTGACCACCTGGGGAACGGATGCGGTCGGGCCCAGCGCGGTGCGAACCGAATCCAGAAGCTTTTCCCCCTCTTCGCTCGACACCGTCTGGAAGGTGCAACCGGTTGGAAGCACGGAGAAAAAGCAGGGGAGCAGGTCTCCGCTTCCCGCGCGGACCAACGCGTCGACATTCCACTGCGCTGCCGACGATCGTACGGATGCCTTGCGGCAGGGTAGCGTCATTATTCTCCCCCCCCAAGGACCTTACGGCGAAGCATCTTTACCATGTTCTCGGCGAAATATGCCTCCATCCCGCTTTTGTAATATTCATCGTCGAGCCACTCGGCGATATGGGCGCGAAGCTCGCGGAGTATATTCAGTTCCCTGTCGAATACGAAAACGACGATCGTGCGATCGTCGCCGTCGTAGAAGCGGAAGGCGAAAAGACCATCGGGCAGTACGTGCATATCGATCACCACCACGTCCGTCGCCCAGAGATCGAACGCCTTCTTCATCTCCATGGCCGTGAAGATCCGATCTCCTACGGTGATCGTGTCGACGCCGGACCAGAGAGGGCCGAATTCCTTCTCGATCAACAATTTCTCGTTATATCGCTCATCCATCCATATGCCTCGTTCGTCGGGCCGTAATGTAGACAAAAGGAATAAAACAGGGTGGTCCGCGGAAGAACTTTTGTACACCCCTCGCATCGACCGTGTCAAGCCATTTTATAATGGCGTTTTGCATCATGCGTAAATTCCATAGCCTTTTCCGTTAGATGCCTTCCTTGACAGCGGTGCGGAGCACGGATACAATTCGCCCAAATTTTCAACGGCTGCGTTGTACAATCGAATTGTAATATTAATGAGGAGGCAGGCGGGTGGCCAAACCCAGGTCGAGACTCTCGAAAAAGCTGTTCGAGGATGCGAAAAAGGTCATCCCCGGGGGGGTGAATTCTCCGGTGCGTGCCTTCCGGTCGGTGGGCGGAACTCCCTTGTTTATCGCGAAAGCGAAAGGGGCAAGGGTCACCGATGTGGACGGAAATACTTACATCGATTACGTTTCCTCCTGGGGGCCCATGATCCTCGGCCACGCACACCCGAAGGTTGTGGCTGCCATCCGCAGCGCTGCCGGAAGAGGGACGAGTTACGGCGCGCCGACGGAGGGAGAGGTCAGGCTTGCGAAACTTATCCGTCGCGCCTTCCCCTCGATGAAGAAGGTGCGCCTTGTTTCATCGGGCACCGAAGCCGCCATGAGCGCCGTCCGCCTGGCCAGGGGGTTCACCGGCCGGGACAAGATCGTAAAGTTCGAAGGTTGCTACCACGGCCATGCCGACTCGATGCTCGTCAAGGCGGGCTCCGGTGTACTGACATTCGGCCAGCCCGATTCGCCAGGTGTCCCAAAGGACCTGGCACGCCACACGCTGACTGCGAACTTCAACGACGCCGCCTCGGTTCAGCGGTTGTTCGAGGCGAACAAGGGCGAGATCGCCGCAGTCATCGTAGAGCCCGTGCCGGGCAATATGGGTGTTATTCCTCCGGCCCCCGGGTTTCTCGACACCTTGCGCGAATTGACGAACAAGGAGGGGGCGCTGCTGATTTTCGACGAGGTGATCTCCGGGTTCCGCGTCGCCTTCGGCGGGGCGCAGGAGTTTCTGGGGATCGAACCGGACCTCACGGTGCTGGGGAAGATCATCGGAGGCGGCCTTCCGGTCGGCGCATTCGGGGGGCGGGGGGACGTAATGGATGCCCTTTCCCCGGTAGGCCCCGTATACCAGGCGGGTACCCTGTCCGGCAATCCCCTTGCGGTGGCAGCGGGGATCGCGTGCCTCACCGAGCTGTCGCAAAAGGGGACGTATCGCAAGCTCGGAGAAAAAGCCGATTACCTGGCCGAAGGCCTTTACGGCGTCTTCGACAAGTCCGGAGTCAAGTCGTGGACCAACAGGGTAGGCTCCATGTCGACCGTCTTTTTCCAGGAAGGCCCCGTGGTGGATTACGCTACCGCCAGGCGCAGCGACACCGCGGCGTACGCGAAATATTTCCACGGGATGCTGTCTAACGGCGTGTACATCGCCCCGTCCCAATTCGAGGCGGGCTTCGTCTCACTTGCCCATACCCGCAAGGACCTGGACCGTACCATCGACGCCGCGCGGAATGCCGTTGCTGCCATGGATGGCAGCATGTCGCGGAGGCCACGGACGGACGGGAGCGACAGGAGAAAATGACCGATTGACTGCGTCTCGTATTGTGTGGTAGGAGACATGGGTTTACACCGTGGCCGATAACAAGCAGGACCGCAGGGAACTATTCCGGGAGCTGGGCAGGTACAGCGCCCTCGGCCTGGAAATGGCCATCTCGGTCGTTGTCGGTTTGGCGGTCGGGTATTACCTGGACAAGTGGCTCGGAACCAGCCCCTGGCTTACGATCTTGTGGCTCGGGTTCGGTTTCGCGGCAGGCGTGCGGAGCCTCTACCGGTCCGCGGTCCGGTCGGAAAAAGACCTGGAAAAGATCGAAGAGAAGAAGAGGAAGCCCGGTGGCAAGTGAGGCTCCCGGCGGAGCCGAAACGGATCCGCCGGCGGGCAGCGATCACCGGGCGGGCAAGGACGGAACGGATGGCCCGTCTCTTCGATCCGCGGAGAGGAAGATCCTCCTTTCCGCAGGATTGATCCTGGGCGGAATCGCCGTCGCGGGGCGTTTCGGGATGCTCCCGGGCGCCGTGTGCGGCGCAGCGATCGCCTACGGGAACTTCTTTCTCATACGGAAGATCCTTGAAAAGGCGCTTCCCGGGGGCGGGCCGATCCGTAAAGAGTTCGTCGTCCAGTACGTGCTGAAATTCCTCGGGCTGGTGGCGGTCGTTTATCTCGTCATCCGTTCCGGGTGGTTCGACGCGCTTGGATTTCTGCTGGGCCTGTCCTGCCTCTTCCTGGGGATCCTCCTCGAAGGTCTGACCAGGGCGGTGGGACAGAAGACAGGGTAAGGAGGGGTAATAACGATGCGCAGATGGCTGACGGGAATCGCGGCGTTGATGTGCATGCCGGCGACTGCGATGGCCGCAGAGGAGCACGGGTTTTCCTTCTTCATGGCCCTGCCCGGAGGGAAGCAGTACTACTACGTATACGCGGCGCTGTTCGTGGCCGGTCTCCTCGCGGTCTTGAGCTTTCTCGTAGTCGGGAGCAAGAAACCCGAAGAGATGGTAGTCCCTGAACCGCGCCTGACCTTCCGCAATTTCTTCGAGCTGATCCTGGGGTTCCTCACGAGCATCGGAGAGGACATCCTGGGGCACCATGCGAAGAAGTACATGCCGCTCCTTGCGACCTGCTTCGTCTTCATCCTGTTCATGAACCTGATGGGGCTCATTCCGGGGCTGCTTCCGCCGACCCAGAAGATGAACATCACCGTCGGCCTGGCAGTCGTCATCTTCCTTTCCACGCACATCTTCGGAGTGGTTGAAAACGGGCTCCCCTACTTCAAGCATTTCCTCGGGCCGGTCTGGTGGCTGGCGCCGATCATGCTGCCGATCGAGATCATCTCCCACCTCGCACGGCCGCTTTCCCTCTCCCTCCGTCTCATGGGGAACATCACCGGCGACCACGCCGTCGTAGGCGGGTTCATGGCGCTGGCGTTCGTGGGATGGGCGGTGCCGTCCCTTTTCATGGGGTTAGGCGTTTTCGTCTCGTTCATGCAGGCGTTCATCTTCACGGTGCTCTCGATGATCTACATCTCGGGCGCGGTGGTGCACGCCGAGGAACACTAAAGAGCAGAAACGGGCAAGGGCATCAACCGCGCCGGGGGACGAAAATCCGCCCGGCGGGATTTCATAATCCGAAAGGGGGACACCCGATGTTCCGCAGAATCACCATTTCTTTTCTGCTGGCCCTGCTTGTCGTGGCAGCGGCCTCCGTCGCCTTCGCCGCTGAAGAAGGTGCTGCCGCCGCAGCGGGCGGGAGCAACGTAAAGACCTTCATCGCGTTGGCAGCCGGATTCGGCATAGCGATCGCATCCTTCGGCGGAGCGCTCGGCCAGGGCAAGGCCATCGCCGCCGGGCTGGAGGGAATCGCGCGCAATCCTTCCGCCCAGAACAAGATCTTCATCCCGATGATCGTCGGTCTCGCGCTGATCGAGTCCCTGGTCATCTACACCCTTGTCATCGCGTTCATCCTCGTGGGGAAGCTCTAAACCGCGACGACCGGGACAGCAGTTCTCGACTTCGAAAGGGCTCCTTCGGGAGCCCTTTCTTTTTCCCGTCAAATTTTTGGCGATTTTGACTGAACTCCTCCACTTTCCCCTCCGTTAAGAAGAATTAATCGCTTTTGCGGCCGCGTTCAATTGCGGCCGCTCAGACGAAAAAGGAAGGAGGAGGAAGATGAGAAAATTCAGTGGGTCCCTGGCATTTCTTCTCGTTTCCGCCGTGTTACTGGCCTCCTGCGGCGGGGGAGGAGGAGCGGCAGGCGCGGGCGGCGGCACAGGAGAGGCAAGCGCGCTGACAGTCGCCGAAAAGGTCAGCGTCGTAGACGCGCAATCCGGCGGAGGAAGTTCACCGGCACGAGCGGCGGCAAGGCGGTCCCCTCCTCCCATTCCCTCTACTTCGGATTATTTTACGGACCGGGCCAACGTCTACGTGGAGGAGCGCTCGGTCGAGGCATTCGACACCGTGAACGAGATTCTATGCATGCTTGGGCAGACCCGTTACGGCTCGATGCTGAACCAGGGGGCCTACAAGGCGCAGGTCGACACGAACCAGTGCAAGGGGCGCGATTCCGCTTCGGCGGGAGGCCAGCAGTCGGCCAACCAGTCCTCGGGAGCGAACATGCCAAGTTACGAGATGTGGACGGTTGTGTCATCACGCGCCGACAACACCGCTCCCCAGATCGTTAAAGCGTGGATACACGAACCCTCCAGCGAGCATGAACCGGAGAAAGTGATTTACGCAAGAGCGGTTATCACCCAAGGCGTAAGCGACAACAACCCGTATGGGCTTTTTACGATCAACTTCAAGGCTTTTCCCGTCGCCGGCGGAGTCGAGCAGACCACTGAAATGTTCAAGGGTGTACTGAAATCCGAATTGGACACCGGCACCGGAAAAGTAGTACTGAAATTTTTCGACTTAGGCGGGTTCACCGGGCCTGAAGGGGCGATGACATTCACCGAGAAGGTCGCGATAGATCGCAACTCCGCGGCGGATGGAGGGGGCAAGATCTATACCCAGTCCGTCTCCCCCCAGGGCACGCAGACGAAATCATTCTCCATCGCCTTCAACGACAACAATTTCCTGCGGGTGGGCGGGGATACCGTCTGCCTGGACCGGAAGAATTTCGACTCCTCCGCATGGAGATACGGGGTTTATGACAGCGACGGCGCCAGGGTCACCCGCGAATCCGGGTTCCCGGTCCGCCTGTCCCGGAGCGGACAGGATTACCGCGGCTGGATCGGCTATTGGGGCCCCTGGTTCCAGGACAACGTGACGCTCGTGAACGGGGAAACGGTCTACAAGCAGACCTTCGGCCCCGGCGGCGGCACGGAAACGGCTTACCAGGTCCTCGTGGCGGGGGGCAAGCTGAAGAAGAACACCCGGAAGACCCTTGCGCTCGGCGACATCGTGAACATCCCGCTCGATATGAACGAGTTCGATCAGGCATCAGGCACCGACAACCAGTTCCGCGTCCTCTGGGACGGCACGAAATTCTCGAAGACCGCCTACCTGGACAGGCAGAACAACTACACCTGGGTGGACATGACCCCGGTCGACATCAACATTAATGCGCTGCGGTATCCCGAGCTTTTCTTCTGGTCGCAGGCGCTGGGCGGCAGCGTCCAGATCAAGCTCCAGGGATGCACGCCGTCGGGCGAGCCGCCGAACAACACGTTCGCCTGCGCGGCGGACAACGCCACCGAGGTCATTTCGTACACGGAAGTCGTCGTGAGCCCAACTGAAACGATCCCGTCAACGCTGGCCTGTTTCGAAAACTGCCCTGATGCCGCAAGCCTGGGCGGGCAGAATCCGTTCAAGGATACCTCCGCTTTCCAGCAGACCGCGCCGGGCTCGGCTTCATACGCCTCCTATACCTTCAACTCGAGCACCCTGCTGCTTCTTGACGGAGGAAGCGCGGTGGTTTCCTCTTCTTCCAGCAGTTCCTTCCCATGGGGCCTTATGACGGGGCCGCTGTTCGACCCGTCGTCGTCCAACCTGTCCCAGCTCGCATGCGGCTGGGACAACACCGGCAACACTACATGCGCGTGGCAGGCACGCAGCAACCTGTCCGTCTACTACACATGGGAGACCGGGCCCAACAACTGGAACCAGTATGTCGGGCTGCAATCGGGCGGAACGTTCCTTGAATTCGATCCTCCGCTTCAGCTTTCGTATACGCATCTCGAGGCGGGCAGATACCTGAACTCGAAGTTCTACCTCGAATACAGCGGCTACGGGGATTTACACGGCATCCCCGGCACATGCGTCGACATGGATACCGGATCGGCCGCGGACTGCTCGCAGGGAGGGCCCGGCTCCTCGATCCGCTGGGTCCCCGAGTTCACGATTCCTGACGGAAGCGCGATGACCGCGAGCGGCGTCACGTTTTACGTGAAAGCCCTGGAGAAGGAGCAGCGCATGATGGTGGCGCCGGGCGGATGCGCAAGCCTTGACGTCACTCCTTACGCCGCATTGACCCTGCCCACTCTCTCCGAGTGGACGGACCCGACCACAGGCGCGGACGCGATCGGTGCCGAGCCCGCGGTCACCGGCGCGCCCGCGGTGGTCGGAGGCGTGTTGCAGTAGAACGTCGATCTTAACCGCAGCCGCCATCTGCGGCGGCTGCCCCAATGAAGGGCGGGGTCCGGGAGCCCCCGCCCTTTTTCTTTGTGCCACCGACCCTCCGCTTTAAGGATGCAGCATTAGTCATTCTTGGACAGCGGGCAAGCCGCCGATACGGGGTGCCCCTCGCGGGGGCGTCGAGCGACGAAGCGGGAGCCAGGGAGGGCGGGCCGCTCCTGCGCCTCCATGCGCTCGCGGCACGCTGCCCTCCATGGCAGCGAGCGAGGAGCTCGCGAGCCGCAGCACGGCCATGGAC
This sequence comes from Deltaproteobacteria bacterium, assembly GCA_016218975.1. NCBI lineage: Bacteria > Pseudomonadati > Myxococcota > Myxococcia > Deltaproteobacteria bacterium. The sequence continues at coordinate 58,692 of JACRCO010000097.1, read as the reverse complement.
GGGCGGGCAAGGCGTCCCCCGCGAGGGGTACCCCGTGAGGCGTGCGTAGCCTGATGGTATGATTTGATTTTTTCTGCATCCTAATGGCGCGGGAGGTGGCGAGATGCCTTACGTGAATATCCGGATAACGCGGGAAGGGGCGACGGCGGAGCAGAAGGCGCGGCTTATCGAGGGAGTAACGCGGCTCCTGAAGGAAACGCTCGGGAAAAATCCGGCGACCACGGTCGTGACGATCGACGAGGTGGAAACCGACAACTGGGGGATCGCCGGAGAGACCGTCACGGTGCGGCGCAAGCGCGGGCAGTGACCTGGCCGCCATTTCTCACCATGCTTCTGCTACTGCGGCGGATACGGCCATGCCTGATGGCGACGATTTGCAGGTTACCGTAGAATGTGTATAATTTTACATTCTCATTAAAAAGAACCGTATGAAAATCGACCCGCTGATATTCCGCGCGAAATTTCCCGAGACCTGCCGCCTCGAGCAGTGCCGGAGCCGCTGCTGCCGTTTCGGCGTATGGGCCGATACGGCGGAGATGAGGAATATTCTCTCGAACCGCGACCTGTTCCTGCCGTACGTACGTCCTGAGGCCGCAGATCCTTCCAGCTGGTTCGGCAGGACAGAGCCCGATACCGACTGCCCGAGCGGCATGGCCGTGGAAACCGTGGTGGTCGGCGACGCCTGCGCTTTTTTCCATCCGAACCACGGCTGCGCCCTGCAGAAAGGCGCAATCGAGGCGGGGCTCCACGAATGGCGCTTCAAGCCGAGATTCTGCGTAATGTTCCCGCTGGTCCTCTCCGAGGGGACGCTCACCGTGGATGAAGAGATGAAGTCGCTCTGGTGCATGAAAGCGAAGAACCGGACCCATCCGATAACCGATTCCGTGCGGAAGGAAGTCCGGTTCCTGTTCGGCCAGGAGATGTTGAAGACCCTTACCCGCTCCCCGCAACCCCGCTGATTTCCTCGTACGGCGGGTTCTTTCCCCCGTTCAACACCTTTTTCAGGAAGCTCCCCGTTGCGGAGCGCGGATTCCGTGCGATCTCCTCCGGCGTTCCGCAGGCGACGACCTCCCCGCCGAGGTCGCCGCCTTCGGGGCCGAGGTCTATCACGTGGTCGGCCGTCTTGATGACGTCAAGGTTGTGCTCGATGATTATGACCGTGTTCCCCGCCTCGGCGAACATCTGAAGAACCGAAAGAAGCTTCCTGATGTCGTCGAAGTGAAGCCCCGTGGTGGGCTCGTCCAAAAGATATACGGTCTTTCCCGTGGCCCTCTTGGAGAGCTCGCGGGCAAGCTTCACTCGCTGCGCTTCGCCCCCGGAAAGGGTCGTGGCCGGTTGCCCCAGGCGGATGTATCCGAGCCCCACCCGCGACAGGGTGGAAAGCTTGCCGCGGATCGGCGGGATGTTCGAGAGGAATTCCAGCGCCTGGTCGACGGTCATGTCGAGCACGTCTGCGATGGTTTTCCCCTTGTAGGCGATCTCCAGCGTCTCGCGGTTGTATCGCTTCCCGCCGCACTCCTCGCAGGTGACGTAGACGTCCGGCATGAAGTGCATCTCGATTTTAAGGATGCCGTCCCCCTCGCAAGCCTCGCACCTTCCCCCTTTGACGTTGAAGGAGTAGCGGCCGGGACGGTACCCGCGCGTCTTGCTCTCCGGGAGCATGGCGAACAGGTCGCGGATGGGAGTGAAGGCGCCGGAATATGTGGCGGGGTTCGACCGCGGAGTTCTCCCGATGGGCGATTGATCGATGTTGATGACCTTGTCCACCAGGTGGATGCCGGAAAGCGCGTTGTGGGCGCCCGGCCGCTCGCGGGAACCGAATATCTTCTGGGCGAGCGCCCGGTAGAGGGTGTCGAGGACGAGCGTCGACTTGCCGGAGCCGGAGACGCCGGTGACGCAGGTGATCACGCCGAGCGGGAACGAGACGTCTATGTTCTTCAGATTGTTTGCACGGCATCCGGAAACGGCAAGGAAATTCCCGTTCGGGCGCCTGCGGGTCCGCGGCACGTCGATCCGTTTCCTCCCCGAAAGGTACTGCCCCGTGAGGGACGCCCCGTTCCCCACGATCTCCTCCGGCGGCCCCGACGCCACCACCGCCCCGCCGTGCTCACCCGCGCCGGGCCCCATGTCGATCACGTAATCCGCGGAGCGGATCGTCTCTTCGTCGTGCTCCACGACGAGCACCGTGTTCCCCAGGTCCCGAAGGTCCTTCAAGGTGAGGAGAAGCTTGCGGTTATCCCGCTGGTGCAGCCCGATCGAGGGCTCGTCGAGTATGTAGAGCACCCCCATGAGCTGCGACCCGATCTGCGTCGCCAGCCGGATCCTCTGCCCTTCCCCGCCGGACAGGGTGCCGGAGGCGCGGTCCAGGGATAGATAGGAAAGCCCGACGTTTCGCAGGAACGAAAGCCGGGACCGGATCTCCTTCAGGATCCGCGACCCGATCTGCTCCTCCTTCCGGGTGAGGGTGAGCGCCTTGAAGAATTCCTTCGCATCCTTGACGGAGAGCTTCGTCAGATCGTAAATGGACAGGCCTCCGACCCTGACGCAGAGGGCCTCTTTTTTAAGGCGTGCCCCGCCGCAGGAACGGCACGGCCGGTTGTTCATGTACCGCGCCAGCTCGTCGCGGATATCCTCCGAGCCGGTTTCCCGGAAGCGGCGCTCCAGGTTCCCGATAACCCCCTCGAACGGCCGGGTGAAGAAGTGGCGCCGGTCTCCCTCTTCGAGGAAAAACCGCACCGGCTCGTTCGACCCGTGCATGAGGATCTCCTTCGCCCGTGCGGGAAGCTTCCCGTAGGGGGTGTGCAGGGAGAATCCGAAATGTTTCGAGAGCGTTTCCAGCATCTGGTAGTAATAGATCGTCGTTCGCTTCTTCCACGGGTCGATCGCACCCTCGCGGATGCTTTTTTCCGGGTCGGGGACGACTAGGTCGGGGTCGAAATAGATCGTGCTGCCGAGACCGTCGCATTCGGGGCAGGCGCCGTGCGGGCTGTTGAAGGAGAATAGCCGCGGCGCGATTTCGGGGATGCTGACGGCGCAGTCGGTGCATGCGAACTTTTCGCTGTAGAGAGCGCCCTTGCCCCTGGAGTCCGCGATGCGGACCAGCCCGCCCGAAAGGGAAAGTGCGAGCGCCACGGAGTCGGCGAGCCGCCCCTGCGAAGCGGGGGAGATGCGTATACGGTCCACCACCACGTCGATGTCGTGCTTCCGGTTCCTGTCGAGGGCGATATCCTCCTCGAGGTCCCTCGGCGCGCCGTCGACGATCGCCCGGGTGAAGCCGTCCTTGACGAATTTCGCGAGCTCCTTTCGATACTCCCCTTTCCTTCCGCGGACGACCGGGGACAGTACCTGGATCTTTTCCCCCTCTCCCATCCCCATGACGGCGTCCACGATCTGCGTAACCGTTTGCCTCCGGATCTCCTTGCCGCAGGACGGGCAGTGCACCGTTCCGATCGATGAGTACAACAGCCTCAGGTAGTCGTATATTTCGGTGACGGTGCCCACGGTGGAACGGGGGTTCTTGCTGACCTGCTTCTGCTCGATGGAAATGGCGGGGGATAGCCCTTCGATCACGTCGACGTCGGGCTTCTCCATCTGCTCCAGGAACTGGCGCGCGTACGCCGACAGCGACTCCACGTACCTGCGCTGCCCCTCCGCGTAGATCGTGTCGAAGGCGAGGGAGGACTTGCCCGAGCCGGATACGCCGGTGATGACTACCAGGCGGTCGCGCGGGATCTCCACGTCGACGTTCTTCAGGTTGTGCTCGCGCGCGCCGCGCACGACGATCCGGTCGAGAGCCACGGCCGCCTACCTTTTCGCCTTCGCCATCTCCGCGGCCATCCGGATCGCGGCAAGCAGGCTCGCGGGGCTTGCGATCCCCTTCCCCGCGATGTCGTATGCGGTTCCGTGGTCCACCGAGGTGCGTATGATGGGGAGACCCATGGTCACGTTGACCCCGTCCTCGAAATGGACGAGCTTCAATGGTATCAGTCCATGGTCGTGCGTCATCGCCACCACGACGTCGAATTCCCCTTTCCAGGCGCGATGGAACACCGTGTCCGGCGGATACGGGCCGGTAGCAAGGATTCCGTCGGCTGCGCATGCGGCGACCGCCGGAGCAACCAACGTTGCCTCCTCGTCTCCGAACAGCCCCCCCTCTCCGGCATGGGGATTTACTCCCGCCACGGCGATCCGGGGAGAGCCCGCACCCATGTATTTACGGAAGAAGGAGTCGGTGATCCGTATCGTTTTTTCGATGATCCGGGGTGAAAGAAGTTCCAGCGCCCGGCGCAGCGATACGTGGATGGTCGCGAGCGCCACGCGCAGCCGGTCCCCTGCGAGCATCATGACCACCTCCGCCCCTCCGCACAGTTCGGCGAGGTACTCCGTATGCCCCGGGTGCCGCACGCCTGCGAGTTTCAGTCCCTCCTTCGTGATGGGGCAGGTTACGACAGCGTCGGCCCGCGCCGCAAGGACGTCAACCGCGGCCGCGCGGATGTAGTCCGCCATCGCCCGGGACCCGGCGGCGGTCCGTTTTCCGAAAGGAACCTCCTCGAGGGATAGAGCGGAAAGGGACAGCACGGCTATCCTTCCCGGAGCGGGAGCCTCGTCCGCAGGGACGATCTCGACGGACGCTCCGATTACGGCGGCGGCGCGGCGAATAACCTCCGGGTCCCCGTACACCACAGGAATGCAGACCGAGAAAATATCCGGGATAGTGTGCGCCATGACGACGATCTCCGGTCCGATGCCGGCCGGGTCTCCCATCGTCACGGCGATGCGCGGAAGCATGTCCTTCCGCCTTACAGCCGGATGTCGATCGAAGCGGTTTTTTTCAGTTCCGCCAGGATGTCGGCGTACGCCTTCTCGCTCCGCCGGTCGGCGATTTCCTCTGCCAGCGCGTCCTTCAGGTTCGAAAATTCGGGCAGCGTTCCGCCCTGCCGTTCCTTCACGTGGACCAGGTATGCTCCGTTCTCCATGAAGAACGTAGGGGAGGTCTCGAATGTGCGCAGGCGCCTGATCTCCTTCTGGATCTCCGGGAGCAGGTCGGAGGTTTTCACGAAATTCGACGTAAGGACCGACGTTCCGGGAAGGGTCTTCGAAATCAGCTCCGACACGTCGGAAAGCGCCCTGCCGGCCCGGACATATTCATTCGCCTGCTGCGCGGCGATACGCAGGCGGACAACGCGGTCGGGTCCCGCATCCTCGGGCGGAAGCGGGAGATAAAGGGTCATGAGCCGGACTTCCCCCCCCTCGCGGAACCGCTCCGCGTTCTCCTTGTAGTAAATCTTGACTTCCTCGTCCGTCACGGTGACGTCCTTCAGCTTCTTCGCGCGGACGATCGCGCCGCGTTCCATCTGCCACCGCAGGCGCCTCCGGTATCCTTCCAGGGAGATCCCCTCACGGACGAGCGCCTCCTTGAAATCCGCCTCCGAAAGGTTGTTGTTCCTTCGGACGGATTCCACCGCCCGGTTGATGTCCGGCTCCTGGATGTCCTGCCCGAGCTTCTTCAGCTCCTTGTGGAGCAGGACCGACTCCACGAGCGTCTCGATCCAGTGGAGTATCCGCCGGGTGTCCTTCTCTTCCCGCAGGTACAGGTCTGCGTCGCCGACCGGGATGCCGAGCCCCTCGGCCGCCGCATCGCGGACCTCGGAAAAAGTGATCGGATCGTCGTCAACAACGGCAACTACGCCGTCGACGACCCTTGCCTGGGCCGGGATCGCCTGCGCCGCCGCAAGGATGCAGAAGAGCAGGATCGCCGGTAACCGCATTTTTTTCATTTTCCCCCCTCTGTCATCCGGTCGAGCAGCGTTTCCTGGACCCGGATGTCCGCCTTGCCGACCTTCGCCCGCAGCCATGACCGGAACGCGTCCTCCCTGCGGCTGCGCAGCAGCCCCTCGCGGATTTCCGGCGCGGCCGCGGCAAGGGAAAGCGCGTGGGCGGGCTCTTTACGGACCACCACGAACAGGCTGTAGCTTCCCTCCCTCGGAACGATTCCGCTCACGCCGCCCTCATTCAGCGAGAAAAGCTCCGCGGCGATTTCCTCGGGAAGGTCTTCCCGGGTGACTTCCCCAAGGTCGGCAGCCGTGGGACGGACATCTCCGGAGGAAAAACGCTCTACGACCTTATCAGGGCCCTCGCCTTCCAATATCTTACCCCGTGCGGTTCGGGCGTTTTCCTCGGAATCGAACAGGAACTGGCGCACCCGGATCCGTTCGGGACGGGAAAATTCCCTTTCCCGGCGGCGGAAAACCTGCTCGACTTCCTCCCGGGTCACCGACGCGCGGGAGTCGGCTATGGCCGCCGCGGACTTCCGATAAAGAAGAGAGCGGGCGAGTTCTCTCCGCCACGATTCCATATCCCTCCCCGTCTGGATAATCGCCTTCTCCAGTCCGCCGGGAGGAAAGTCGGCACGGAACCGTTCGACTTCCTTTTCCACCTCGGCGCCTGAAACGGCTATCCCGAGACGCTCCCCCTCGGCAAGAACGACCGACCGTTCGATGAGGAGCCGCAATGCTTCCTGCGCCTCCCTGCGCCCTGCGCTTTTCGTTGAAATGGAGGGGGCGGCGCCCCCGGAATCGGCGGCGGGTGCAAGCCCCCTCTGCGCGGCGATCTCGTTCTTCAAGTCTTTCAGTGAGATGGGAGCCCCGTCGACCTGGGCCACGACGACGTCCGCATCGGAACGCGGCGCCGGGTCCCGCGAGCAGGAAATAAGAAGGGCCGCCAGCGCGGCGGCAAGGGCCATCCTGGACGTGACGTTAGCCAGCATTTCTCGGCATGCCGGGATACGACGCGATCAGCGCCCCCCGTGCGGCGAAACCGGCCCCCCGGCCGGAGCCTGCTCACGGCCCGCCGGCTTGTCCGCCGGTCCGGGCTGCGGGGCCGGAGCCCCCGGAGGCGGGGGCGGTTCCCCTGCGGGAGCGCCCACGACCTGGACCTTCGCCTTCTGCTTTACCTGCGCAAGGAGCGTCTCGAACGCGTCGCGCTGCGCCTGCTCCCGCAGGTCGGCCGCGATCTGCCCCTTGACCTCCTCGAAGGGCTGGAGCCCGGCGGGCTTCTTCTCCCCCACCTGGATCAGGTGGTATCCGTAGGATGTCCGGACGGGTCCGGCAACCGACCCGGTGGGCGCCGCGAACGCCGCGGCTTCGAACGTCTTGTCGAACTTCCCGCGCTCGATGAACCCCAGGTCCGCCGTTACGCCGCCCTCCTTCGACGCCTGTTTCATCAACTCCTCGAACGGCGTGCCGGACCTGGACTGCCGGGCCATCGCCTCGGCCTGCGCGCGGTCCTTGAAGAGAACATGGCTTACCCGCACCCGATCGCCGACGCGGAAACTATCCACGTTCGCTTCGTAGAATTTGCGCAGCGCGTCGTCGGACAGGCCCGGCGCCTTCTCCGTAACGTCTTTAAGGAGCGCTTCCAGGAGTATCGACCTGCGCGCCATGTTCAGCCGCTCGCGGACCTCCTCCTTGCGATCGAACCCGCGGCGAAGCGCTTCCTGCATGAGCAGGTCCCGGGTTATCAGGCTTTCAAGGAACTGCGCCCTGCCCTGCGGGGTTTCCAGGATCGGCCGGACATAGGGGGGAAGGGACTTCGCCTCTTCTTCCAGGGTCGCCTCGGTTATCGGCTGGCCGTTGACCGTGGCGAGAATCCTGTCCGTCTTCCCCTTCTCGATTCCGCTGCAGGCCCACAGGAACGGGATCGTCCCCACGAGCAGCACCACGGATAACTTGCGCATGCGCCGGCCTCCTTCCCGCTGGTCAGGTTGCTGTGGTTTTCGGATGCATTTCGGAAACATCATATGCTACGCCCCGGTATAAATCGGTTCAACAGGTTTTTGGCGGCGGCAAGTACGTCTTCCGGCCCTGCGCCGGGGATTCTCATCGCGAGGACCTCTCCGTGGGCGAAGTGGAAATTCTTCCGCTCCTTCGTCACCCAGCGCACCATGAGGCTGCGGTCGACTTCCGAACGGTCGGAAAGCGACAAAAAGATAGACCCGTTCCCACGCTTGATCTCACGTACTCCCAATTCGCGCATCCGGACCCTGATACGCGACAGGTCGCAAAGGGCGCTCGCCGGAACCGGCAGCCGGCCGAACCTGTCCAGAAGCTCGAGTTCCAGCTCATCTACCGCATCTTCCGTCCTCGCCATCGCCAGCTTCCTGTAGAAATCGAGCCGCATCCCCGCCTCGGGGATGTAGTCGTCTGGAAGAAAAGCGGGAATCCCGAGATCGAGCTCCGGCTCTTCTTCCGTGGCGGCTGCTTTCCCGGAAAGCTCCGCCATGGCCTCCGACAGGAGCTGGGTGTACATCTCGTATCCCACCTGGTGGATCTGTCCCGACTGGTCCTTTCCCAGCAGGTTCCCCGCCCCGCGGATTTCAAGGTCGTGGGATGCGATCTTGAACCCGGATCCGAGCTCCGTCAGCTCTTCGAGCACGGCCAGGCGCTGAGCGGCTTCCTTCGTGGTCGTAACATCCTTGGGCACCAGGAAGTAAGCATAGGCGCGGTGCCGGTCGCGGCCTACACGGCCGCGGAGCTGGTAGAGCTGGGCGAGCCCGAACCTGTGCGCGTCGTTTACGAGGATCGTGTTGGCGTTGGGGATGTCCAGCCCCGACTCGATTATGGCCGAGCACAGAAGAAGGTCCACGCGGCGCGATGCGAAGTCGTCCATCGCCAACGCCAGCTCCTCCTCCTCCATCTGCCCGTGGGCGACGCCGATTTTGACCCCCGGCAGGATTTCCCTCAGGAACCGCTCCATCTCCGGGAGAGTCTGAACGCGGTTGTGGACGAAGAAGACCTGCCCCCCGCGCCGGATCTCCCGGTCCACGGCTTCCCGTACCGTCTCCCCTGCGAAGGGAAGAACGAAGGTTCGAATGGAGAGGCGGTCCTCCGGCGGCGTCGCGATGATGCTGATGTCGCGGATGCCGGAAAACGCCATGTGAAGCGTCCGGGGAATGGGGGTGGCGGAAAGCGTCAGGACGTCCACCGACGCGCGCAGCCGCTTCATCTTCTCCTTGTGCGTCACGCCGAACCGCTGTTCCTCGTCGATGATCACGAGCGCGAGGTCCTTGAAGGCGACGTCCTTCTGGAGAAGGCGGTGTGTCCCGATGACGATGTCCACATTCCCCCGGGCCATCTCCTTCAACACGTTCGCCTGTTCGGCCTTCGAGCGGAAGCGGGAAAGGTTCTCCACGCGTATCGGATAGGCGGAAAGGCGCCGGCGGAACGTATGGCAGTGCTGCTCGGCGAGGACCGTCGTTGGCACAAGGACTGCGGTCTGCCGGCCCTCCTGCGCGACCTTGAACGCGGCGCGGATCGCGACTTCCGTCTTGCCGTATCCCACGTCCCCGCAGACAAGGCGGTCCATCGGGCGGGAGGAGGAAAGGTCTCCGGTGACTTCGCGTATCACCCGCTGCTGGTCGGGCGTTTCCTCGTGGTCGAAGGATGCCTCGAACTCCCGGTAGATCTCGTCGGGTGCGCCGAACGCGGGGCGGGCGGCGAGCTGCCGCTTCGCCTGGATCGCGATCAGGTCCTGCGCCATTTCCAGGAGGGAGTCCCGCACCCGCTGCTTCGCCCGCTGCCATGCCGTCCCGCCCAGCTTGGCAAGCCGCGGCTTCGCCTCCTCGGAAGCGATGTAGCGCTGCACGCGGGACATCTTCTCGACGGGGACGAAGAGCCTGTCCCCTCCCGCGTACTCCAGTACGAGAAAATCCCCCTCCACTCCACCCGCCGAGCGACGCAAAAGCCCCCGGTATACCCCGACACCGTGATCGGCGTGGACCGCGAGATCGTTCACGCGGATCTCCCGGAGCGAGAACTCTTCCGCCGGCGCCGCCGTCTCCCTGCGCGCCTTCCGCGCGCGCGCCTTCTCGCCGAAGATTTCCGCCTCGGTGACCAGCGCAACGCGCAGTTCCGGGAACCGGAACCCCCGCGTCACCTCGGAACGGCAGAGCGCGATCCCCCGCCCTCCCGAAAGCGCCTCCGCAAGCGTTTCGGCCTTCGCCAGGGGAAGCGCGTATCTGCCCAGCAGCTCCTCCATCCGATCGGCCTGGGAAGGGGTCAGCGAAGTAACCGCGAAGCGGTCCCCCCGCTTCCACCACTCCTTGGCCTCCGCGGCCAGGGGATAAAGAAGCCCCTCGCCCGTGGACTGCACCGTGCTCCGCCGGATGTCCTCGTTTCCCCTGGCGTCGATCTCCCCGCGGACGAAATCCGTTCGCCCGAACGGGGCCGCCTCGATCGAATCGAAGGAGAGAACCGGCCTGGCCTGGAGCGCCCCGAGGAACTCTTCCGGCGTCGCGAAACAATCAGCGGGAGGCGGCAGGCCGCTTTCCCGGCCCGAAAGCAGGTAATTCTCCTCCGCTTCGGCGAAAGACCGTCTTGCCTGCGCGCCGCAGGCGACGGAATCGACGGCGGCGATCGGCGTCCCTTCCGGGAGGTAATCGAAGAGAGAGGAGGCGCGCCCGTACAGAAGCGGAAGGACCGCCTCGATCCCGTGATAACGGATCCCCTGCCTCAGCGCATGCCCGGCGGACGCGCCGACTGACGCAGCGGCCGAGGACAGGTATTCCGGACGGGTGATCACCTGGGAACAGGGGAGGACGACGAGCGCCTCTTCTTCCGTCTTCCCTTCCCCGCCCCGCGGCAGGGTCCTCTGGGTTACGGGATCGAACCAGCGGATCGATTCGACCCGGTCGCCGTCCAGCGTGAGCCTCGCGGGCAGCGGATGGGCGGGGCTGTACACCTCGACGATCCCTCCCCGGACGGAATAGTCGCCCGCCTCAGCGGTCGAAGGGAGCCTCGCATACCCCGCCTCGGAAAGACGGCGGGAGAACTCCGCGACGTCGATATCGTCTCCCGGCGCCACCCGCCGAACGGCACGCAGGAACACCTCCCGGGGAAGCGTCTTCTCCACCGCCGCCTCCACGGAAGAAATAACGACGGCGGGATCGCCCGCCGCAAGGCGGTCGAGCGCCCGCATCCGGTCGTGGACCGCGGGGGCGTAGGGAGGCATCGACTCGTACGGCGCGACTTCGGAGGAGGGGAAAAGAAACACGCAGCCCGGCCCCGCATACGCGGAGATCTCCCGGAGGGTTTCTTCCGCCTCGGCCGCCGTCGGAGCAAGGAGAAGGACGGAGCGGTTGCTCCTCAGGAACCATCGCGATACGAGGAACGAACGAAGCCCGGCCGGTACGCGCAGGACCTGCAGGCAGGGACGGGCCTGCGTCTCGAAGGCGCGCGCGATGTGCTCGAATGAAAGGGCCGGTGTAGAGGAAGGCATCCGTATACGGTTCAGGCGTCGCGCGGAACGCGCAGCATCGCCTCCAGGGCGGCATGTGCCTTCTCCCGGATATCTCCCGGCACGGTCACCACGGGGGAAAGCGTCTCCAGTGCGTCCTTTACGTCCTCCAGCGTGGTCAGTTTCATGTTCGGACAGATGAGCGCCCTCGAGGCCAGGTGGAACTTTTTCTCCGGGTTCTCCTTCCGGAGACGGTACAGGATCCCCATCTCCGTCCCGACAATGAACTCCTTCGCCCCGTCCCCGCGGCAGAAGGAATACATTCCTGCGGTGGACTTCACGGCGTCGGCCATCGCCACGACTTCCGGACGGCACTCCGGGTGGACGATCAGCAGGGCGCCGGGATGGGCATCGCGGGCCTTCCCGATATCCTCCACGGTTACCCGCTCATGAGTCGGGCAGTAGCCGTCCCACCATGAAATCCGCCGCCCGGAAATCTTCGCCACGTACTGCGCCAGGTTCCGGTCGGGCACCATGAATACTTCCTTGTCCTGCGGGATCGACCGGACGACGTTGACGGCGTTCCCGGAGGTGCAGCAGATGTCGGATACGGCCTTGACCTCCGCCGAGGAATTCACGTAGGTTACGACGACGGCGCCGGGGTGCTGCGCGCGCCAGGCGTTCAGGTCGTCCGCCGTGATCATGTCGGCCATCGGGCAGCCCGCTTCCATTCGGGGAAGGAGGACCGTCTTTTGCGGTGAAAGGATAGCCGCGCTCTCCGCCATGAAGTGGACGCCGCAGAATACGATCACCTCCGCATCGGACTTCGCCGCCTCCCGGCTCAATCCGAGCGAGTCTCCCGTTATGTCGGCGATCTCCTGGATCTCGTCGCGTTGATAGTTGTGCGCCAGGAGCACCGCTTTCCGCCGGACCAGAAGCCCCCGGATCTCCTTCTTCAACGCCGCTTGTTCCCTCATGCCCCTTGCCCGTCCCTTTCCTGCCGCAGCGCACGCGCGAAAAGCCTGTCCACCGCGGATTTGACGTCCTTCCCTTCGTGCAGGATGAGGTAAACCTGCTCGGATATCGGCATCGGCACTCCCGTGCGCCGGGAGAGGTCCATGGCGGCCCGGGCGGTTTCCACCCCTTCCGCTACCATCTTCATCCCTGCGAGTATTTCGGAGATCCCCTCTCCCCGTCCGATGCGCAAGCCCACGGTCCGGTTCCGGGATAGGTCGCCGGTGCAGGTCAGCACAAGGTCGCCCAACCCGGCAAGCCCCGCGAACGTCTGCGGGTCGGCCCCCAGGTGGACGCCCAGTCGGGAGATTTCCGCCAGCCCGCGGGAGATGAGAAGGGAGCGTGCGTTATGCCCGAACCCCAGGCCGTCGCACATCCCGGCGGCGATGGCCATGATGTTTTTGAGAGCGCCGCCGATCTCGATCCCCACCACGTCGGTTTCCGCGTACACCCGGAACCGGCCCCCCGAAAAAACGGCCTGGAGGAAAGCGGCCACCGAAGCGTCGCGGGAGGCCACCGTGGCGCCGGTGGGCTTCCCTTCGGCGACTTCGCGCGAGAAGGTGGGGCCCGAGAGGACCGCAAGCCGCGGCGACGCGTCGGGAAGTTCCTCCGCAAGGACCTCCGTCATCCTCATAAGCGTCCCGTTTTCCACCCCCTTGGCCAGCGAAACGACGGTTGCCCCCGGCTCGATGCATCCGGCGATTTCCCTTGCGACCGCACGCAGGTATTGCGAGGGGACAGCCATCGCAACGATCTCCCTGCCGGAGACCGCCTCCCGAAGGTCCGTCGTCGGGCGGAGAGACGGCGGGAGTTTTATCCCGGGGAGGAACGTCCGGTTCTCCCCCGACTCGCTGATTCCGTCGCATACTTCCTTCTCGCGCACCCAGAGCGAGACATCCCTGCTTCGCGCCGAAAGCATCGCGGCGAAGGCCGTCCCCCACGACCCGCCGCCGACGACCGCGACCCGGGCCTTCCCGACCTCCATCATGCCGGTCCCTCCTCCCGTCATGCTAACGCACCTTCATGCGGCGTTTCAGGCGGTCGATCTTCTCGGCAACGTACGAGGGGTCTTCCCAGTCGTTCCGGATCGCCTCGTACTGCTCCACCGCCTCCGACAGACGGCCCAGCCCTTCGAGCGATTGCGCCATCCCCCAGCGCGCCCGCGCGATGCCTCTACGGTCAGTCGCAAGGTAGGACAGCTTCCGGAACTCCCGGTCGGCCTCCAGGAACTTCCCTTCGGCCAGCAGCGCGAACGCCAGCATCCATCGGCCCTCCGCCGCCCGCGAGGACTCGGGGAATTTCTCGACCAGCTCGGAAAGCGCCGCGAACTCCCGCGGCCGGTCGGAAGCGCCTTCGTACGCTTTCGCCAGGAGGAGCAGAACCTCGTCCATCCGTCCGAACCGCGGGTGCAGCTTCCGGATCATCTCCAGCTCTTCCGCCGCCGCGGCGTGGTCGAGGAAATGAAGGAGGTGGATCTCGCCCCGCCGGAGCAGCGCCTGCGGCGCCTCGGACGCCCGCGGGTAATTGAAGACGAGAGACTCGTAGGCTTCGAGCGCAGCCGGATAGTTCCGGTAGTAGGTCCCGAACAGCTCCCCCTGCCGCAACAGCGCGGTGGGTGCATGCCGGGACTGGGGGTATTCCTTCGGGATCGACCGGTAGCCCGAAAGCGCGGTCTCCATCTTCTGCTCCAGCAGCGCCTTCTCCGCCGCTTCGAACCGCTCCCTCGCCGGATCCGTGCACCCGGCAAGGGCCAGAAGCCCGAGGCAGAGCAGGATAACGGCGCACAGTCTTTTCACCGCGCGGGCCGCGGCGTGTCTCCTGTCAAAAATAGGGCGTGGCATCGAGGGCCGAATGCAGCCATATTTTGGATAGGAGGCACGCCGCGGCCTTACTCCTCCTTCTCCGCCAGCCGGGCGAGCGACGCGACGCGCTCGTTCTCCTGCAATCCGATCAGGCGCACCCCCTGGGTATTCCGCCCGATGACGCGGATTTCGTCGACGGCCATCCGGATGATCTTGCCGGAGTCGGTGACCAGCATCACGTCGTCGCCTTCGGAGACCTGTGCCACTCCGACGATCGCGCCGGTCTTCTCTGTGACCTTGAGGGTAATGAGCCCCTTCCCGCCCCGGGACTGGACACGGTATTCCTCTATGGCGGTGCGCTTGCCGAACCCGTTCTCCGTCGCCGTGAGGAGCGTCCCCTGGGGACGCAGGATTTCCATGCCTACGACCGCGTCGCCTTCTTCCAGGTCGATCCCGCGGACCCCTACGGCTGCCCGTCCCATGGAGCGGACGTCCCCCTCGTGGAACCGGATCGACATCCCGTGCCGCGTGGAAAGAAAGATCTCGTCCTGCCCCGAAGTGATCGCAGTGGCGATCAGCTGGTCCCCCTCGTTAAGCCCCATCGCGATGATCCCGCCCGCCCGCGGCCGGGAGTACTCCATGAGCTCCGTCTTCTTGATTACCCCCTGCGCCGTCGCCGTCACCACGTATTTCCCCGCCACGAACTCCTTGACGGGGAGGACCGTCGGGGTCGATTCCCCCGGCGACAACGACAGCAGGTTCACGATGGCGCGCCCCTTGGCGGCGCGGCTGGCCTCCGGCAGTTCGTGGACCTTCAGCCAGTACAGCTTCCCCGTGTTGGAAAAGAACAGGATGTATGAGTGCATGGAGGCGATGAATACGCTTTCGACGAAATCCTCTTCCTTGGTCCCCATCCCCACCTTGCCGCGGCCTCCGCGGCGCTGCGTCCGGTAGAGGCTGATCGGGTTCCTCTTGATGTAGCCCGTGTGCGAAACGGTGACGACCATCTCCTCGTCGACGATCAGGTCCTCGAGCCGTATGTCCTTCGTCTCCCGGACGATCTGCGAGCGCCGCCCGTCGGCGTAAGCTTCCCGGATCTGCCGGAACTCCTCCCCGATGACGCGAAGCAGCTCCTTCTCCTCGGCGAGGATTTTCTTCAGGCGCGTGATCTCCGCCTTTACGTCCTTCAGCTCCTCGAGGATCTTCTCCCTTTCCAGGCCGGTCAGCCGCTGCAGCCGCATGTCGAGGATCGCCTGCGCCTGGATCTCCGTCAGGCCGAACTTCGACATCAGGCCGTCCCTGGCCGTCCTGGGATCCTTCGACGCGCGGATGAGCTTGATAACCGCATCGAGGTTCTCAAGCGCTATCTTGTAGCCCTCCAGTATGTGGGCCCGCGCCTCGGCCTTCCGCAACAGGAACAGCGTCCGCTTCGTCACGACTTCCTTGCGGTACGCCAGGAACTCCTCGAGCGTCTGCTTGAGGTTCAGCGTGCGCGGCTGGTTCTGGACGATCGCCAGCAACTGCACCCCGAAGGAGGTCTGCATCTGCGTCTGCTTGTAGAGGTTGTTGAGGACCACTTCGGCGACTGCGTCTTTTTTAAGCTCAACGACGACCCGCATGCCGTCGCGGTCCGACTCATCCCGGATGTCGGAGATCTCCTCGATCTGTTTCTCCCGGGCCAGATCGGCGATCTTCTCGATCATCCGCGCCTTGTTCACCTGGTAGGGAATCTCGGTGATGACGATCGCCTCGCGGTCCCCCTTCTTCATCTTCTCGATGAAGGCGCGGGCGCGGATCTGGACGCTGCCGCGGCCCGTCCGGTAGGCGTCGCGCACCCCTTCCAGCCCGTAGAGGATGCCGCCCGTGGGGAAGTCCGGCGCAGGGACGAATTCCATCAGCTCGTCGACCGTGATCTCCGGGTTGGCGATGAGGGCAGCGAGCGCGTCGAGCACTTCGCCCAGGTTGTGCGGCGGGATGGAGGTGGCCATCCCGACGGCGATCCCCGCGGAGCCGTTCACGAGCAGGTTGGGGATGCGGGCGGGCAGGACGCGCGGTTCGGAGAGCGAACCGTCGTAGTTGGGGACCGTCTCGACCGTCTCCTTGTCGAGGTCGGAGAGGAGCTCGGCGGTAATCTTCGCCATCCGGACCTCGGTGTACCGCATCGCGGCGGCCGAGTCCCCGTCCACCGAGCCGAAGTTCCCCTGGCCGTCGATGAGCGGATAGCGGAGGGAGAAGTCCTGCACCATCCGCACGAGGGCGTCGTAAACGGCGGTATCGCCGTGGGGGTGGTATTTACCTATGACGTCTCCGACGACGCGCGCGGACTTCTTGTACGGCTTGCCGTACTCGTTGCCCAGCTCGTACATCGCGTACAGGATGCGCCGCTGGACGGGCTTGAGGCCGTCGCGCACGTCGGGCAGCGCCCGCCCCACGATCACGCTCATCGCGTAATCGAGGTAGCTCTGCTGCATCTCGTCCTGTACGGTGCGACGCTGCGCCGGTCTGCTAAACAGATCCATCGGCTATGACACTCCTGTGCCGGATCAGATATCCAGAGAGGTGACGTCCAGGGCGTTCTTCTCGATGAACTCGCGGCGGGGCTCCACCTGGTCGCCCATCAGTTTCGTGAAGATCTCGTCGGCGTCGGTTTCGTCCCCCACCTCCACCTGGAGCAGGTCGCGGGTCTCCGGGTTCATCGACGTCGTCCAGAGCTGGTCGGGGTTCATCTCGCCCAACCCTTTGTACCTCTGGATCGTCTGCCCCTTCTTCCCCGCCTCCAGAACGTGCCCCAGGAGACACAGCGGGCCGTCCGCCTCGGGAAATCCCCCGTCCCCTTCCAGCCGGTACGGCGGAGGGAGAGTTTCAAGAACTTGTGAGAACAACTGGTTCGCCTCGCGCAGGTCGGCGGAGGCCATCAGGTGGCTGTTTACGAGGCATTCCATCGGCAGCCCGCCCCTCTTCCAGCGCAGCATGACCCGCACGCTTTCGCCTTCCGTGTCGGGATCCGGTTCGACGGAGAATGTCGAGTGGGAGATCTCGGGCCGCGACACATTCCACTCCTTGAAAAGCGTGTTGAAGAAATTTTTCGCGGATCCCTCGCCGGAGAGCGCCTTCGCGCCTTCGGCCGCGCGCGCCCCCAGCGAAAGCAGGACGAACGCGGGCAGGCCCCTTCGCTCCGCGCGAGTCGCGATCGTTTCCAGGCGGGAGATTTTTTTAAGCCACGCCGTCATCCTCTGGCCGGTGAGCGACCCAAGGCCCCCCTTGCCGCTTACCCTGCGCCCGTTCGTCCCGTTCTCGATGAGGTAATCCCTGAACGCGGCGTTGTCCTTGAGATAGGTGATCTCCTTCCCCTTGCGGATGCCGTAGAGAGGCGGCTGGGCGATGTAGACGTTCCCGCGCTCGATCAGCTCCCGCATCTTCCGGAAGAAGAATGTGAGCAGGAGCGTCCGGATGTGCGCGCCGTCGACGTCGGCGTCGGTCATGATGATGACCTTGCCGTAGCGCAGCTTCGCCGGATCGTAGTCCTCGGCGCCGATCCCCGTACCCAGCGCGGTGATCATCGTGCCGATCTCCTGCGAGGAGAGCATCTTGTCGACCCGCGCCTTCTCCACGTTCAGTATTTTCCCCTTCAAGGGCAGGATCGCCTGGTACCTGCGGTCCCGTGCCTGCTTCGCCGAGCCGCCTGCCGAGTCCCCTTCCACGAGGAAGAGCTCGCACCGCGACGGATCGCGTTCCTGGCAGTCGGCGAGTTTACCGGGAAGCCCCGCGGAGTCAAGCGCCCCTTTCCTGCGCGCAAGCTCCTTCGCCTTACGGGCGGCCTCGCGCGCGCGCGCGGCTTCGAGCGCCTTCTCCACGATTTTTTTGGCGACAGAAGGGTTTTCCTCGAAGAAGCTTGCGAGCTTTTCGTAGACGAGGGAGTCGACAATCCCCTTCACTTCGCTGTTGCCGAGCCGGTTCTTCGTCTGTCCCTCGAACTGCGGCTCGGGGACCTTGACGGAGATGACCGCCGTCAGTCCTTCACGCAGGTCGTCGCCGGAGAGGTTCTCCTTTACGCCCTTGAGCAGGTTCCCGGCGTTCGCGTACTGGTTGATCGCGCGGGTCAGCGCGGACCGGAAGCCGATAAGATGCGTTCCCCCGTCGTGCGTGTTTATGTTGTTGGCGAAGGTGAACACGGTCTCCTGGTAGGAGTCGTTGTACTGGAGCGCGACCTCGATGGTTACCGCCTCCTTCTCACCATCGATGAAGATCGGCTTCGAATGAAGCGGCGTCTTGTTGCGGTTCAGGTGCTGGACGAAGGAGACGATCCCGCCCTTGTACTGGAACTCGTGGGACTTGCCCGTCCGCTCGTCCAGCAGGACGATCTTCAGGCCCGCGTTAAGGAACGACAGCTCCCGCAGCCGCCCCGAAAGGACGTCGAATGAAAATTCCGTTTCCGTGAAAACCTCGGGGTCCGGCTTGAATGAGATCTTCGTCCCGGTCTTCCGCGATTTACCCGTGACGGAAAGAGGTGTGACGGTCTCTCCGCGCTCGAACCGGACCTGGTGCACCGAGCCGTCGCGCCGGATCTCAGCGTTAAGCCACTCGGAGAGCGCGTTCACCACAGATACGCCCACTCCATGGAGCCCGCCCGATACCTTGTACGATTCACGGTCGAACTTGCCGCCTGCGTGCAGAACCGTAAGCACGACCTCGGCGGCGGGCCTCCCCTCTTCCTCGATGACGTCGACGGGAATCCCGCGGCCGTTGTCGTCGATAGTGATGGATCCATCGGTTTGTATGGTGACTGAAATGGCGTCGCAGTGACCCGCCATCGCCTCGTCGATGGAATTGTCGACAACTTCGTAAACGAGGTGGTGCAGCCCGTGGGTATCCGTGCTCCCGATGTACATCGCCGGGCGCTTGCGGACCGCCTCCAACCCCTTGAGAATCTGTATGTTTTCCCCGGTGTAATCGGTCGCGCCGTTCCCGTTCCCGGGGCCGTTGTTTCGGCCTTCTGGCATGGTTCTCCCGTCCTTTGTCGGTAAATCAATTTATTATATTACAGATGATGCCGCGGCGGGGTTAATTCGTCAGTAAACGGGGGCGTTTTCCCGGTGGAATACGCGCACAACGACTACCCTCACGACAACTGCCGGCCTGTCCCGGAAAAACACTTCCAACCTTACGGCGCTTAAAATATCCTCATAGGCATGATGATAGCCAGAAATCCCTTGTCTTCATCCGGGCGCACGATGACCTGGGATACTTCGTCCTTCATTTCCATCTTCGCTGTCTGTTCGGAAATCCCTGCGAAGGCATCCAGAAGATACTTTCCGTTGAACCCGATCTTGAGCGGCGGGCCGCTGTAATCCACGCCAAGCAGATCGCTTGCCTCGCCGTGCTCCGGGCCGGCGGTCGACATCTCCAGCTGCTTTCCCGAGAACGACAGCTTGACGCTGTGGACTTTTTCCGGCGCCATGACGAGGACGCGGCGCAGCGCTTCCGTGAATTCCTCGCGGGGAATGCGCGCCACCATCTGGTTGTCCTTCGGCATTACCTGCCGGTATGGCGGAAATTCGGCGTCCAGCAGCCGCACCCAAAGCTCCGTGTCTCCCTTTCCCGCGTAAAGAAACTTCTCGGACATCGACAGGCTTATCGAGCCGGGGCCGCCCTCCGCGAGCTTGCGGATTTCCATCAGTCCTTTCTTCGGCACCAGCGCCTGCCTTTCTCCCAGCAGAGCATCGATGTTCGGAACATCGCCGTCCGCCAGCGCCAGCCTGTGACCGTCCGTGGCCACCATCCGAAGGAGTTTCTTTTCTTCCGCATCCTGTTTCTCCAGCAGGATGCCGGCCATGTGATACCTCGTCTCGTCCATCGAGGTGAACGGTGCAACGCGATCAACCGATTTTCTGAATACTTCGGAATCCACCGGGACCGCGGCGGCCTTCGGCTTTTCCGGCATCTCCGGAAACTCCGTGCTGGGCAGCCCCGCAAGACGGAAATGTCCCCTTCCCGCCGAGATATCCATGCAGTTACCTTCCTTGCCGGCGATTGAAACCTGGCCCTTCGGCAGCACCTTGGCGATGTCGAAAAACTTCTTCGCCGGAACGGCCACCGACCCCGTATCCTTCGCCTCCACGGGCTGAACGCATCGCACCACGATCTCAAGGTCCGACGCCACGAACGTAGCTTCGGATTTCCCGACCGCGAGCAACGTGTGGGAAAGCACCGGCATCGTGTGCCGGCGTTCCGCGACTCCCTGCACGCGCGTCAGCATGCCGATGAGCTGGTCACGATCCACAGTGAAGTTCATGTCTATCCTCTTCTTTCTGAAAATCTAAAAAGACCGTAGTCGTAATAGTCGTTGTGGAATTGTGGAAGAAGCTCGGAAACGAAGGAGCGGCCGGGAGATCCGACGGCCGGAGCCTGCGGAGAAGTTGTCGCATCGCTGTGAGCGACTTGCGGAAAAACCGTTCTCCCCTTTCGTGTCCACAGGTTTATCCCTCGAGTTGTTTGCGGAGGGACTCGATCGTGTTTCTCAAAGATACATCTTCCTTGGATCTATTTTCTATCTTTTTTACGGCGTACATGACCGTGGTATGGTCCCGGCCGCCGAACCGAAGCCCTATGTCCGGAAACGAGCATCGGGTCATCCCGCGCATCAGAAACATGGCGACCTGTCTCGGAAGAGCCACCACCTTGTGCTTCCGCTCCGAACGAAGATCGGAAACCTTGATGCTGTAGTGGTCGGCGACCGCTTTCAGGATGGTGTCCGGAGAGATGACCTTCTCCGCCGGCTCGATGAGCCGCGCCAGAACCTCGCGGGCGAGGTCAAGGTTGATCTCCCGCTTCGTAAGGGAGGCGTGCGCACCGATCCTTATCAGCGAACCCTCGAGTTCGCGAATATTGGTCTTGATCACCGTGGCAAGGAAGTGCGACACGTCCTGCGGCAGCGGGATCTGCTCCGACTCGGCCTTCCGGTTCAGGATCGCGATGCGGGTTTCCATGTCGGGCGCCTGGATGTCCGCCACCAGCCCCCACTCGAAGCGGGACTGTATCCGCTCCTCGAGATCCGGGATCTCCTTCGGGAACTTGTCGCTGGACACCACGATCTGCTTGCGGGAGGAGTAGAGGTCGTTGAAGGTGTGGAAGAACTCCTCCTGCGTGCGCGGCTTGCCGGCGATGAACTGGACGTCGTCCATGAGAATCATGTCGACGTTTCGATACTTCTCCTTGAAGTTCGACATCTGGTTCGTGCGGAGGCTGTAGATCAGCTCGTTGGTGAACTTCTCCGCCGTGATGTAGCAGACTTTCAGCCGGTGGTTCCGCTCGAAGACAAGGTTTCCTATCGCGTGCAGCAGGTGCGTTTTTCCGAGCCCCACGCCGCCGTAAAGGAAAAGAGGGTTGTAGTTCTTTGCCGGGTCGGTCGCCACTGCGTAGGCGGCCGCCTGTGCGAACTGGTTTCCCGCGCCTACGACGAATAACTCGAAGTTGTAACGCGGGTTCAGCGCGCCGTTCCGTGTCTTTTGCCGGGTATGAACCTCCGCGTGAGGGAAATCGGAGGAAGGGTCGGTCGCCGCCTGGCCCGCATCGATGTCCTCCTCCCCTCCCACGACGATTTCTACGGAAGTGTCGTTTCCGAGTTCCCTGCGTGCGGCCTCTTCGATCTGGGGGAAGTAATTTTCGTCGACCCACTGCTTGAAGAACTGGTGCGGCGCCGCAAGAAGAAGCAGGGAGCCTTCCCGGGAGACGTATCGCAGCGGCCGGATCCACGTCTCGTATCCGGGGTCGTTTCCGAGCCTCTCCTTGAGGCTCAAAAGGATCCTTTCCCAGCCCCTGGCGCTCATGGTCGGATGTCCGGAAAATTGACGATCGAGCGCGGAAAGTCGACGGGAAAAGCGTTCATTCTTAACGCCTTAAGGTCCTTCTGATGCGAAAGTTGCTAACACGGTTATTCACAGGTGTGGATAAAATTATTTCTGTTTAATATCAATGGCTTGCAAATAAAATACGGTGGTTCGCCAAGGAATCCGCGCGGTCGGAAGATCCAAGCGGCATATCTGCATTTGGCCCTCCCCCGGAATGCAGGGCGAAGGAAGGGTACCACACGCCGAAAAGCGGAATCAAGGATAATTTCCTGACGCTCCCCGTTCGGCGATACGGGAGCGGTAAAGGTCCCAATCGATCGCGATGCGAGAGGCGGAAAAAGCCTCATCCCGCAGGCTCCGGTAGTCGTCGGACCGAAGATATCGGCGCAGCCCCCCTCGCACAGGCATCACCTGTTCCGCAGGCTCCCACGGGAGCGGTTCCCCGGTGTGAACGTCGATCATGCAGCCGGTCTCGATCGCCTCGGACGCAAGCGCGAGCGGGACCCCTTTCAGGTCGCGCGCGATCGCCAGGAAGCGGCCCTCCCGCTCCGGCTCCAGGAACCGGAATGCGCGGGAATAGAAAAGCGCGGTGTGAAAATGATCGGGTACGTCGAGCACGCCGTCGATTGAGAGCTCCCTTGCAAAGACCTTCAACAGCGCCAGGCTCTGCGGCATGAGGCCGAGTCCCGGACGTTGCTGCCCCGGAAGCCGCGGGCGATTGGGCGAAAACGGCCGGTCCGGGTCGGAAAGGGAGAGCCAGTGGATCGTCATCATGCGGAAGGTCGCTCCTTCCTCGAAGGGCCCCACGGCCTTCCGCAGGCGGAAGCGGCAAAGCTCGAATCGCGCCTCGAGGAGGAGGCGCTCCCGGGATGCCTCTCCGGCGAAAATCGACATACGCTGGTCTGCGGATTCTTCGCACTCCAGCACGATGAGCGGGTCCGGATATCCGCGGCGGCCAAGCCCATCGAGAATGCCTGCCCGGGCAAGCCGGTTCCGCAAGCTATCCTCGTCGTAGCGGCCGAACAGCAGGTTTCCGGGATTTTCCCCCGAAAGTTCGAAAAGCAGCTCGCTTTCCGACGGAGACGGGCTTTCCCGCTTTCCATCCGCGCGCAACAGCGGAAAAGCGAGGAGGCGCCGCAACGAATATCTCAGCGAGCTCTTGCGGTCCATGACGCCGGGAAGTGTATCATAAACGGGTAAAATGAGATTGACATGCCCGGAAAGATGGGGATAAAGTAACCAGTTCGCAATGTTTTTCCCGTTTCCAGGAAGGAGCAGAAGGGATGAAACGCACCTACCAGCCGCACAATCTTCGGCGGAAACGCACCCATGGATTTCGCAAGCGCATGTCCACGCCGGCGGGAAGGGCGGTCCTCTCCCGCCGCCGTGCGAAAGGGCGCAAGCGTCTCTCCGTGACGATAAGCGGCAAGAAGTGATATCGGCTTAGCGGTCCCCGAAGGCATGGCGCAGGGCAATTTCCGGTATTATCGGGAAGAGAGGCTGCGCACCGACCGTGAGTACCGGGAGGTGGTGCGAAAGGGGGAACGCGCCTCCACCCCGCATTTCAACGTCTACCGCGATTTCCTGGGGGGGGATGCCGTAAAAGTCGGGATCTCCGTCGGGAAGCGAGCCGGACGGGCGGTCGCGCGGAACCGGGTCAAGCGGGTCTTGCGGGAGTTTTACCGGCATCATAAAAGCGTATTCCCCCGCGGAAGCCGCACGGCAATCACGGTGAAGAAAGCCCCTCCCCTGCCGGGTCTGGCATCCGTCACCGGGGAGCTTCTTCCGGCGATCCGCCGGCGGTGGGGGCCGAAGTAAGGACAATGCGCCCAGGCGATCTCCTCATCGGCGCCCTGAAGGGTTACAAGAGGGCGATCTCTCCACTCCTTGGAGAACATTGCAGGTTCTACCCGAGTTGCTCCGAGTACATGATGGGCTCTATCCGTGAGAACGGGTGTATTTTAGGTGTGCTTGACGGGTTGTGGAGGATCCTGCGCTGCCACCCGTTCAACCCCGGCGGCGTGGATGAGCCGCGGAAAATCCGGCTTATTTAGGAAGAGGGTACGATGGAACGAAGGATGATCCTGGCGATCGTGCTGTCGGTCGCCGTGCTGCTAATCTATCAATACATGTTCGCACCCCAGCCCAAGGGCCCGGGTGCTCCGGGAACCCAGGGGACGGCGCAGAAAACCGATAACGCGGCTCCCCAGGCCGCACCCGCACCCGCAGGCGCGCAGGCACCGGTCCAGGCCGTTTCGGGGGGCATAAGCCCAAGGACGTCCCATCCCGTACGGGGAATCGTGGTATCCACGCCTCTCTATACGGCGACGATCACCACCGAGGGAGGCGGGCTCAAGTCCTTCCTGTTGAAGGGCCACAAGGATGTTCCCGGGCCGGCGGGGAAACCGCTTGAGATCATCGGTTCCGGCGCGACGCATCCCCTGCCGGCGGAGCTTGCTCTCGAAGAAAGCCAGCCGGTCTTCCCTTCCTTGCCGGTATTCGCTTCGAACTCGCCCGATACCGTCAACGTTTCCCCGGGAGAAAAGAAGATCGTACAGCTTGCCTGGGAATCGGCAGGCGGGGCCAGGATCGTCCGGGAGTACCTGTTTTCCGGTGACAAGTACGATTTCGAAGTCCGCGCACAGGTCACCAACGGCTCCCGGGAAACGGTCCGGTTCAAGCCGGGGTTCCAGATATCTCAGGATTTCAGGGGGGAGCTCGCGGCCGACTCCTATACCTTCACCGGTGCGGTCGTCGAGACCAAGGGAGGAGCAGAACAGCTCGACCTGAAGACGATCGGCAAGGGGAAGGTCGAAAAGTACCAGGTAACGTGGGCGGCGGCCGACTCGAAGTATTTCGGGATCATCCTGCTGCCGGACAAAACGTGGACGCTCGAGAACATCGCGCTGGTCGGCGAAAACGGCATCCGAATGTCGGTGGTGGACGCCCCCGTTTCCCTTGCCCCCGGGGATACCGTCCGGTGGCAGGCGAGGATGTTTGCGGGGCCGAAGCTGTACGATCTTCTGAAGGAGACGGGGAAAGGCCTGGACGACCTCGTTGATTACGGATGGTTCTCCATAGTCGCCAAGCCGCTCGTCTGGATGATGAAGGCCAGCAACAAGGTGACCAGGAACTACGGGATCGACATCATCATCCTGACGATCCTGATAAAAATACTCTTCTTCCCGCTAACAAAGAAGTCGATGGCCTCCATGAAGAAAATGCAGGACCTCCAGCCGATCATCGCCAAGCTCCGGGAGAAGTACAAGGACAACGCGCAGCAGCTGAACCAGGAAACCATGCAGCTTTACAAGACCTACAAGATCAACCCCCTCTCCGGCTGCCTGCCGATGCTGCTCCAGATCCCGGTCTTCATCGCACTTTACAAGGGGCTGCTGGTGACGATCGAACTGCGCCACTCCCCGTTCTTCCTGTGGATCAATGATCTCTCCGCCCCGGAGCACCTGTGGGATATCCCCGTTGCGGGATACATGATCCCGATCCGTCTGCTGCCGCTGCTTATGGGAATCTCAATGTTCTACCAGCAGAAGCTGACCCCGGCGGCAGGCGATCCGAACCAGCAGAAGATCATGCTGCTCATGCCGGTCGTTTTCACCTTTATGTTCTGGAGCTTCCCGACCGGGCTCGTCATCTACTGGCTTGCCAACAATGTACTTAGCATCGGGCAGCAGTTGATCCACAACGCCCAGGAAAAGGCAGCCAAGGCGGCTGCCGCATAACATGCGTGGAAAATGCGGGCCAGGCGTGGCCACGATGCGACGATAGTCGCCCCGGCGACCCCCCCGGGCCCCGGGTCGGTTTCCATCCTCCGCATCTCGGGGCCTGACGCGTTTTCCATTTCCCGCCGCCTTACGGGCGCCCTTCCGGACGACCATCCCGCTCGAACGCTGTCCCGTTGCGCCATACGCAACGCCGCCGGAGAGGAGATCGACTCGGGGCTTGTCGTCCACTTCCCCGAGCCCAACAGCTTCACCGGGGAAGACGTAGTCGAAATCCACCTGCACGGAAATCCCCTGATCGTTGCGGAAGCCGCGGAGGCGGCATGCTCCCTGGGCGCGAGGCCGGCGGAGCCGGGGGAATTCTCCCGCCGCGCCTTCGAAAACGGGAAGATGGACCTCACGCAGGCGGAAGGGCTGTGCGACCTCATCCTTGCGAGGACGAAGGCATCGGCGCGGGCTGCGCTTCGGCAGATGAAAGGGGGGATCCGGGACGCGGTGGGACTCATGCGGGAGAGGGTGCTTTCCCTGCTGGTCCTGCTGGAGGCTTCCATCGATTTCTCCGACGAAGAAGACATCCGGCCTTTAACCGGGTTGCAACTTATAGAACGGGTATCGGAAATCAAATCGGACATTTTACGTTACCTTGCTTCCTATGAACTTGGACATCTCCTGCGTGACGGGGCGGTCGTCGCGATTTGCGGCGTGGCCAACGTGGGGAAGTCCAGGCTGCTCAACCGCCTGCTGGGGGAAGAGAGGGCGATCGTCACCGAGGTCCCTGGAACCACGAGGGACTACCTGTCCGGGGAACTGTCCCTTGGGGGAATCCCGGTCCGGCTGATAGACACCGCGGGCCTGAGGGATACGGACGATCCCGTGGAGCGGGAGGGGGTGCGCAGGAGCAGGGAAATACTCGCCGTGGCGGACCTTGCGCTGTTTCTCCTGGACGGCAGCCGGCCCGCGCACGAAGGGGACCGCCAGGCCTATGCGGAAGTCGCAGGTCGCCCGCACTTCCTGCTGCTGAACAAGTGCGACCTGCCTCGTTTGGAGGCGGGAGAAGGCTTTTCCGGGCAGGGGATGAAGGGGACTCTCACCGTCTCCGCGAAGACGGGGGAAGGGATGGAAGGGCTTCTTGCCGCGATGAGGCGCGAGCTTGCGCCTGCGGAGAGTGATATCATCCACGAGGCGCCGATGACGCGGTTGCGGCACGTGGACGCCGCCAGGAGGGCGGTGTCTGCGCTCGAAAGGGCGGAGGCTGCGGCGGGGGAGGGGCTTTCGATGGAATTTCCCGCAGCGGACGTCCGGGAGGCGGCCCTGGCGCTCTCCGAGATCACCGGGGAGGTCGCGCCGGAGGAGGTTCTTGCCGCCATCTTCGGGTCCTTCTGCATCGGAAAGTGAAACCGGAACGGGCAGGGGGGCGGCGCTTCGTGAAAACGTTCCACGTGGAACATGGGGGTTAAATGACCGGTTTCAAATACGATTATCCCGTCGAGTACGATGTGGTGGTCGTCGGCGGAGGTCATGCCGGATGCGAGGCGGCCCTGGCAGCGGCGCGTATGGGCCGCCGAACGCTGCTGCTCACGATCAATGCGGACGCGATCGGCCTCATGTCCTGCAACCCGGCGATCGGGGGGCTTGCCAAAGGGCACCTGGTCCGGGAAATCGACGCTCTCGGCGGTGAGATGGCCCGGAACATCGACGCGACGGGGATACAGTTCCGGCAGCTCAACACCAGCAAGGGCCCGGCTGTCCGCTCCTCGCGGGCGCAGGCGGACAAGCAGCTCTATCGCCTGCGGATGAAGCGGACGCTTGAAAGCGTCTACGGTCTCGACGTCAAGCAGGCCATGGTCGACGCCGTGCTCGCGGAGGGGGGTAAGGCCGTCGGAGTGGAGACGAACCTGGGGGTCCGCTTCAGGGGGAGGACCGTCGTCCTGTGCACCGGCACGTTCCTGAAAGGGCTCGTGCACATCGGGCTGGTCAATTTCCCGGCGGGCCGAGCCGGAGACTTCCCCGCGATGAAGCTCTCCGATTCCCTCCGGGAGCTTGGGCTTACGGTCGGGAGGCTGAAAACCGGAACCACCCCGCGGCTCGACGGAAAGACCATCGATTTTTCCCGGACCGTCCGGCAGGAAGGGGATGCGGACCCGGTCCCATTTTCCTTCGGAAACAAGAAGTTGGCCAGGCCGCAGGTCCCTTGCTACATGACCTGGACCAACGGGGCGACGCACGAGGCGATACGTTCGGGCCTTTCCCGTTCTCCGCTTTATTCCGGCGTGATCAAGGGGATCGGCCCCCGCTACTGTCCTTCCATCGAGGACAAGGTGGTGCGTTTCGCTGAAAAGGAGCGTCACCAGGTCTTCCTCGAGCCGGAAGGGCTTCGCACCGCCGAGTATTATCCCAACGGGGTGTCTACGAGCCTGCCCTACGACATCCAGGTCAGGATGCTGCGGACGATCCCGGGACTGGAGCAGGTGGAGATCGTGCGGCCCGGGTACGCCATCGAGTACGATTTCGTCGACCCCGTCCAGCTGAGGCCGTCCCTGGAAACCAAGGCCGTGGAAAATCTCTTTCATGCCGGGCAGATAAACGGCACCAGCGGGTACGAGGAAGCCGCGGCGCAGGGGATTCTCGCCGGGATCAACGCGGCGCGGAAGGTCAAGGGCGAGCCCCCCGTGATTCTTGGACGGGCGGACGCGTACATCGGCGTTCTGATAGACGATCTGGTCACAAAGGGCGCCCAGGAGCCGTACCGGATGTTCACCTCGCGGGCCGAGTACCGGCTGCTGCTCCGGGAGGACAACGCGGACCTTCGCCTTTCGGGAATCGGGTACCGCGCGGGGCTGCTGCCCGAGGAACGGTACAGGGAATTCCACCGAAGACGCGAAGGGCTGTCCGCATTCCTGCGGCGGCTGGAGGAAACGCGGGTGACTCCGGGCCACCCGGTCTGCCGGGTGGTGGAGGAAGCGGGGGGAGGGGCGGTCCGGCCGGGTATCTCCTACACCGAGCTTTTGCGCCGGCCGGAAGTGACGGCGGCGATGCTGATTTCCTGCGACGGGGACTTCGCCCTGGCGGAACCGGGGGCGGCGGAGCAGGCGGAGTTGACCGTCAAGTACGAAGGGTACATCCGCAGGCAGGAGGAAGAGGCCAGGAAGCTCAAGAAATACGAGGACATGCAATTTCCATCGGGATTTTCCTTCGAGTCGGTATACGGCCTGTCCGCGGAGGTAAGGGACAAGCTCGTCCGGGTCCGGCCGGGATCGATCGGGCAGGCGCAGCGCATCCCGGGGGTGACCCCCGCGGCGGTGGCGCTCCTGCTCGTGGCGCTGAAGCGGGGTGTTGCGCCGGCGCCTCCCAAGGTGGAGTAGCGGTGGCGGAAAACGGTGTTCGGCTCGATAATTTCCTTTACGAATCCAAAGTTTAAACCGAATGTTCCACGTGGAACATACCGCCGGATGACGGCGCTTGGCGATAAGGAGCTGTCGGAGCTCCTTGCCGGAGCCGGAATCGCGGTACCGGAGGATGCGGCGGCGAAGCTCGTCCGCCATGCCGGGGAGATGCTGCGCTGGAACCGTGCTGTCCGGCTGACGGCGATAACCGCCCCTCGGGAAGTGGCGGTAAAGCACATTCTCGATTCACTCCTTCTCCTGGCTTTTTCCCCGTTCACCGGAAGGACGCTGGATTTCGGGTCCGGTGCGGGCTATCCCGGCATACCCCTGGCGATCGTGCTCCCGGAGGCGCGGGTGGTCATGCTGGAATCGTCCGCTAAAAAATGCGCGTTCCTTTCCCATGCGTGCGCGATGCTGGGTCTCCGCAACGCCGAAGTGGTCCGGGGGAGGTTGGTGCCCGGGTCGGTTCTGCCGATCGGCCTGTTCGAGCAGATCGTCACGCGGGCCACGCTTCCGCCCCTCGAAGCGGCGCGCCTTCTCGTCCCATACCTTTCTCCGGGAGGGAGGCTCCTGTTGATGACCGGGCCCGGGAAGGGGGAAGGCGGGACGGACGACGCGGGGGGGGAGTCCGGCGGGGAAGATATGCTGCCGCCGGGCGCGGCGTACGGCAGGCGCGAGCGGTTCGCGCTCCCGCGGGGAATGGGCTCGCGCGAAATCCGGGAGGTCCGCGCAAAGTGACACGGTTTTTATTGGCGCGGGCCTCCCGCCGCGTGGTACAAAGGTAACTTATTTCCGCGATATATCCCGGATATGCCGAAAGGACCGTCGTTGGACCGTATCATCGCCGTTGCGAACCAGAAGGGGGGGGTGGGGAAGACCACAACGGCCGTAAACCTTTCGGCCTCCCTCGCTGTTATGGAGAAGAAGACGCTGCTGGTCGACTTCGATCCGCAGGCCAACGCGACGTCGGGAGTGGGCGTGACCCCGGGGCAGGATTCCGGAAATGACATCTACCGCGTACTTCTCGGCGAAATTCCCATACAGGAAGCGATTCGCGCGACGGCAATCCCGTATCTTCACCTGGTCCCCTCCTCGGCGGACCTTATCGGCGCGGAGATCGAGCTGATCTCCCTTTCCCGCCGGGAAAGCCGGCTGGCGGACGCGCTTCGCCCCGCGAAGGACGACTTCGAAGTGATAATCATCGACTGTCCGCCATCGTTGGGGATGCTCACCTTGAACGCGCTGTGCGCCGCCCGCACGGTCCTTATCCCCCTTCAATGCGAATATTACGCGCTCGAAGGGCTGACCAGCCTGTACCGGACCATAACCATGATCCGGGAGGGCGCGAATCCGGGCCTGAAAGTGGAGGGAGTGGTCCTCACCATGTTCGACGCCAGGAACAACCTTTCCCACCAGGTTGCCGCGGAGGCCCGCGATAACCTAAAAGATCAAGTATATCAAACAGTTATACACCGCAACGTGCGCCTGTCCGAATCTCCCTCGTTCGGGAAGCCGGCCCTGCTGTACGCCGTGAGCTCCCGCGGGGCGCAGAGCTATCTCGAGCTGGCGAAAGAGATGGTGAGCCGATGGAACGAAAGCCCGACCCGCTGAAAAAGAAAGTTCTGGGAAGGGGGCTCTCCGCGCTCTTGCCCGGCCCTGCGGAGCGCGATACGGAATTCCTGAGGATTCCGGTGGACCAGATCCGCACCAGCCCCTTCCAGCCCAGGAGGACCTTTTCGCCGGACGATCTGCGCGAACTGGTGGATTCCCTCCGGGAGAAAGGGGTCCTCCAGCCGCTTCTCGTCCGCCAGACCGCCGGCGGGTACGAACTGGTGGCGGGCGAGCGGCGTTTGCGCGCCGCCCAGGCGGCAGGCCTCGAAACCGTTCCCGCGGTCGTGCGGAAACTCTCCGACCGGGAAGCGCTCGAGGCGACGATAGTGGAGAACGTCCAGCGGGCGGACCTGAACGCGATCGAACTTGCGGAAGGGTTTCACCGCCTTGCGCACGAATTTTCCCTTTCCCAGGAAGATATCTCCAGGCGGGTGGGGAAGGACCGGGTCACGGTCGCGAACACGATGCGGCTCCTCAAGCTCCCTGCGCAGGTCAAGCAAGCGGTCGTGGAGGGAAAATTGTCCGGCGGACATGCGCGGGCGCTGCTTGCCGCTCCCCCGGAGAAAATCCTCGAAATCTTTGCGACTGCGGTGCGCAAGGGCCTGTCCGTACGGGAAGTGGAGGAACTCTGCAAGAACGCCGGGAAAAGAAGGCACGTGCGGAAAACGGCGCGTCATGATCCTCATCTCCGGGACCTCGAAGAAAAACTGTCTCGCCGGGGCGGGACCAAGGTGAGGATTCGCGGTACGCAGAAAAAAGGCGTTATCGAGGTAGCTTACTTCTCCGACGGGGAGTTCCTGCGCCTGTGCGAGCTTTTATTCGGCGGCCGTTAATCGCGTAGGGGCATGAAAAAAAAAGATTGCATAGCGTTTTGCATGTGCTATATTTCGCCGCATAAGTAACCCAAAATCCGATATCCGGTAACGGATAAATCCTCGATGGGAAAGGAGTGACAAGAAAATGCGTAAGTATTGGGCATTGTTCTTCGCGCTGTTGCTTGCGGCAACGATCGGCCTCTCCGCCTGTGCGGAAAAGAAAGAGCCGCCTCCGCCTCCGCCGGCCCCGCCCGCGGCACCTGCGGCCCCGGCTGACAACGCGGCCAAGCCGCCCGCGCCTGCCGAGGCGCCGAAGAAGTAACCTCCGCAAGGCAAGCTTTAGCGGAGTGCCCTTCCGGTCATCCGGAGGGAGAGATGAAAAACGAGGGCGTCGGAGTCACCTCCGGCGCCCTTGCTTTTTTAGGGACGGTCCTGAACGAGGGCTCTCTTTGGCCGAAAAGCATCCTGAATATCCGACAATCATGTAAAGGATGATAAGAGAACTCGGGACCTTCCCCGTTCTTCATTCCCGTTTTACTCTTGACACGCCTTCCCCTGCGTGATACCAATTTCCCGTTTCAAGTATTTCCAGCCGACCGCTTGCCTGTTTGGGAACCCCGGGGGGTACGGGACTCATGGAGCTTGTTGGAAAAATTCTCCAGACGCTCGAGATCAGCCAGCTGGCTTTTCTCCAGATGGCGCTCGTCGTGGTCCTTGTGTTCATCCTTTCCGCCACGCTGATCCGCCCGATCCTCGCGACGTTCAAGGAGCGGGAGCGCCGCACGATCCTTCCGGTGGAGGAATCGAAAGGGCTGCTTTCCGACGCCGAGGCGAAGACGGCGCGTTACGAGGACTCCCTTAAGAAAGCGTCCGCAGACGCCCTCGCCTCGAAACGCAGGAAAATGGAGGAATCGGGCCGCGCGGAACGGAAGCGGATCGAAGGAGTTCTGGAGGAGTGCAACAGCAAGGTCGAGGATATGAAATCCCGGATCGACGCGGAGAAAGCCGAGACATCGAAAGCTCTCCAGGCCGAAGTATCCCTCCTTGCCGTGGAGATCGCCGCAAAAGTGCTTGGAAGGCCGGTGGCATGATTCCGGTCCTTTCCGCTGCGTTCCTTGCGTTCGCCGCCGCCGCCTTCGCATCCGAAGCCGCGGGCGGCCATCACGGCGGCATCCCCTGGGGAGACATCGTCAAGCAGTTCGTAAACTTCGCGATCCTCGTCGGGGCGCTCGTCTACTTCCTCAAGAAACCGCTTTCCTCGTTCCTCAAGGAGAGGAGCGAGATGCTGCGCAAGTCGATCGAGGACGCATCGCGGGCAAGGGAAGAGGCAGCCGCGAAACTCGCCGCCATCGAGACGCGGGTGGCGGGACTCGCCGGCGAGATAGCGGAGATGAACCGGAAGATGGAGGCCGAGGCAGATGATGAAGCGCTGCGCATTCACGCCGCGGCGCAGGCCGAAATCGAGCGGGTCCGGGTCCAGGCGCAGTTCTCGGCGGACCAGGAAGTGAAGAAGGCCCGCGAGGAGCTGCGCCGCGAGGCGGCCGCCCTCGCCACCGGCGCGGCGGAGGAGATTGTCCGGAAGGCGATGACTCCGGAGGACCAGGAGCGGCTCGTGAGGGAGAACATAGAAAAGATCCGTGAGGTCGTGCGTTGATCGGCAGCGGCCTGGCGAAACGGTACGCCCGCGCGCTGCTGGACATCGGGCGGGAGGAGCGGCAGGTGCGCCGCGTCCTCGGAGAAGTGGACCGGTTCGCCGCCCTTCTTTCCGAGGTCCCCGCTCTCCGCGAGGCGCTTGAAGCTTCCCACATAAACGGCCGCGACAAGCTCGCAGCCCTGGACGCCGCCGTTTCCGGTGAGGGGTTCCTGCCGGATACGGCGAACTTCCTGCGCCTTCTCATCGAGAAGGGCCGGATGAGCGCGCTTCGGCAGATTCTCTCCGAGCTCCGCCACCTGGTGGAGGAACTGGAAGGGATCGAGCGCGTCGAGGTCGTCTCCGCGGCCCCTCTACCGGGCACGCAGCGGGATTTCCTCAAGAGCGTGCTGGAACGGCAGACGGGGAAGCGTATCGAACTGGAAGAGAAGCTCGACCCCGCCGTGCTGGGCGGAATGGTGGTGAAGGTGGGCTCCACGGTCTACGACGGAAGCGTCAAAACACAATTGTCCCAGATCCGGGAAAACCTACGGAAGGGGTGAGGCAGTCGCCATGAGCATCCGCGCGTCAGAAATCACAGAAATTCTCAAGAGCCAGATCAAGGGGTACGAAAAGCGCGTCGATGTCGCGGAGACCGGAGTCGTGCTCTCCGTCGGCGACGGCATCGCCCGGATCCACGGGCTGGAACGGGCGATGGCAGGGGAGCTGCTCGAGCTTCCCGGCGGCGTCCGCGGGATGGTGCTGAACCTGGAAGAGGACAACGTCGGCGTGGCGCTGCTCGGCGACGACTCCCTCATCAAGGAAGGGGACGTGGCCCGCCGGACGGGCCGCATCGTTTCGGTCCCCTGCGGCGACGCCATGGTCGGGCGCGTCGTGAACCCCCTGGGGCAGCCGCTCGACGGCAGGGGCCCCATCGAAACGAAGGATTACCGCCTCATCGAGATCAAGGCCCCCGGCATCGTGAAGCGGCAGCCGGTGAAGGAGCCGCTCCAGACGGGCTTGAAGGCCATCGACGGCATGATACCGATCGGGCGCGGGCAGCGCGAGCTCATCATCGGCGACCGCCAGACGGGGAAGACCGCCGTCGCCCTCGATACGATCATCAACCAGAAGGGGCAGAACGTCATCTGCGTCTACGTGGCGATCGGGCAGAAGCGCTCGACGGTGGCGCAGGTGGTGGAGAAGCTCCGTCAATACGGAGCGATGGAATACACGATCATCGTGGCGGCGACCGCTTCCGAGTCCGCCCCGATCAACTTCATCGCCCCCTATACGGGATGCACGATCGGCGAGTTCTACCGCGACAGCGGCCGCCACGCCCTCTGCATCTACGACGACCTTTCAAAGCACGCCGTGGCGTACCGGCAGCTCTCGCTCCTGCTGCGGCGCCCGCCGGGACGCGAAGCGTACCCGGGCGACGTCTTCTACATCCACTCCCGGCTGCTCGAGCGGGCGGCGAAGCTGTCCGATTCCGAGGGGGGCGGGTCCCTGACTGCGCTTCCCATCATCGAGACGCAGGCCGGGGACGTCTCCGCGTACATCCCGACGAACGTCATTTCCATCACGGACGGCCAGATCTACCTCGAGGCCGACCTGTTCTACGCCGGCGTCCGCCCCGCGGTGAACGTCGGGCTCTCGGTTTCCCGCGTCGGCGGCAACGCGCAGATCAAGGCGATGAAGCAGGTCGCCGGCCGCCTCCGCCTGGAGCTGGCCCAGTACCGCGAAATGGCCGCCTTCGCCCAGTTCGGCTCCGACCTCGACAAGGCGACCCAGATGCAGCTCGCCCGCGGAGCCAGGCTGGTGGAAATACTCAAGCAGGACCAGTACTGTCCGCAGCCCGTCGAGCAGCAGGTCGTGACGGTCTTCGCGGCGACGAACGGCTTCACCGACGGATATGAGGTCTCCTCGCTGGGGCGCTACGAGATCGAGCTTGCGGCCTTCATGAAGGACAAGCACAGCGACACCCTGTCCCTCCTGCGCGAGAAGAAGACGATCGACGACGCCGTCAAGGGAAAGCTCACCGCCGCCCTCGAGGATTTCAAGGGCGTCTTCAAGGAATAGCGGGACACCGGCCAAAGGGGCTACGGGGAAACGATGGCGAACCTCCGCGCGATCCGCAAACGGATCGGAAGCGTAAAGAGCACGCAGCAGATCACCAAGGCGATGAAGATGGTGTCGGCGGCGAAGCTGAAGCGCGCCCAGGACGCCATCGTCGCCGCAAGGCCGTATGCAAGGAAGATGCGCGAGGTCGTTCAGGCGCTGGCCGCCCGCGTGGGGGAGGATGCGCATCCGCTCCTGGCGGCGCGGGAAACGAAAAAGCTGGCGCTACTCGTCGTCACCACGGACCGCGGGTTGTGCGGGGGGTTCAACTCGAACCTGCTGCGCGCAACGTACCGTTTCCTCGTGGCCAACCGGGAGAAATACGAAGAGATTTCGGTCTTCGTTGTGGGGCGCAAGGCCCGGGAGTTCCTCCGCAGGCGCGGCGTTTCCCCGTGCAAGGAGTATCTCGGCGTTCTGGGGTCCCTTTCGTACGCGCATGCCGGCACGCTCGCGAAGGATCTCGTGGGGGGCTTCCTCGATGGGGAGTTCGACGAGGTCCAGGTGGCGTTCAACGAGTTCCGGTCGGCCATCTCCCAGGTGATCCGGTTCGAACGGCTCTTCCCCATCTCCGTCGAGCGGGGAGGGACTGAAAAGCAGGCGGCAGGGAGCGACATCGACTTCCTGTATGAACCCTCGCAGAAGGAGATCCTCGCCGCACTGCTGCCGAAGTACGTGGAGACCCAGCTTTTCCGGGTGCTCCTGGAGTCGGTGGCGGGAGAGCACGGAGCCCGGATGTCCGCGATGGACTCGGCGACGAACAACGCGGTGGACATGATCGCGCGGCTCACGCTCCAGATGAACCGCGCGCGGCAGGCCACCATCACGAAGGAGTTGATGGAGATCATCGGCGGGGCGGAAGCGCTCAAGGGATAGTTCTTCAAGGCCAGTCGAAGGAGGAAGAGGGAGACCATGAACAGCGGAAAAATCGTCCAGGTGATCGGGCCGGTGGTCGACGTGCGGTACGAGCCCGGCCAGCTCCCGGCGCTCTACAACGCCATCAAGATCACCAACCCGAGCATCAGCGACAAGGAAGGGAACCTCATCGTCGAAGTTGCGCAGCACCTGGGCGACAACATCGTCCGCTGCGTCGCGATGGATTCCACCGACGGCCTGGTCCGCGGAATGGACGCGACCGACACGGGCGGCCCCATCACGGTTCCGGTCGGCCCCGAGACGCTGGGCCGCATCATGAACGTGATCGGCGAGCCGGTCGACGAGATGGGCGAGATCCTGGCGAAGAAACGGTACCCGATCCATCGGCACGCCCCCTCCTTCGAAGAGCAGTCCACCAAGGTCGAGATCCTGGAAACGGGGATCAAGGTCGTCGATCTCCTCGCCCCCTATTCGAAGGGCGGTAAGATCGGGCTGTTCGGCGGCGCCGGCGTCGGCAAGACGGTCGTCATCATGGAGCTCATCCACAACATCGCCATCGAGCACGGCGGCTACTCGGTGTTCGGGGGCGTCGGCGAGCGGACCCGCGAGGGGAACGACCTGTGGCTCGAGTGGAAGGAGTCCAAGGTCCTCGAGAAGGCGTGCCTGGTGTACGGTCAGATGAACTAGCCGCCCGGCGCGCGCGCCCGCGTGGGACTGTCGGCCCTGACGGCCGCGGAATACTTCCGCGACGAAGAAGGGCAGGACGTGCTCCTGTTCAGCGACAACATCTTCCGGTTCACCCAGGCGGGCTCCGAAGTGTCGGCCCTCCTGGGACGCATCCCCTCGGCAGTCGGCTACCAGCCCACGCTGGCAACCGACCTGGGCGAGCTCCAGGAGCGGATCACCTCGACGAAGCGCGGCTCGATCACCTCGGTCCAGGCGATCTACGTCCCCGCGGACGACTTGACCGACCCGGCTCCGGCGACGACTTTCGCGCACCTGGACGCCACTACCGTTCTCTCCCGGCAGATCGCGGAGCTCGGGATCTACCCGGCCGTCGACCCGCTCGACTCGACTTCGCGGATCCTCTCTCCCCTGGTGCTGGGCGAGGACCATTACCAGGTAGCCCGCTCCGTGCAGAAAGTTCTCCAGCGGTACAAAGACCTCCAGGACATCATCGCCATCCTGGGGATGGACGAACTTTCCGAGGACGACAAGATCCTGGTCACCCGGGCCCGCAAGATCCAGCGGTTCCTGTCGCAGCCGTTCTTCGTCGCCGAACAGTTCACCGGGATTCCGGGCAAATACGTGCGCCTCGAGGACACGATCCGGTCGTTCAAGGAGATCGTGGACGGGAAGCACGACGAGCTTCCCGAACAGGCCTTCTACATGGTCGGCACGATCGAGGAAGCGATCGAAAAGGGGAAGAAGCTCCTCGCGGTCTGACGCCCCCGCTTCGCAGGGAAACGAAGAAACAAAGCCCGTTTCGCAGGACGGCAGGGGAAGGTAACGGATGGCTTCGACGATCAAACTGGAACTGGTCACCCCCGAACGCATACTCATCTCGGACGACGTGGACGAGGTGATCGCCCCCGGCTTCGAGGGGGAATTCGGCGTCCTCCCGGAGCACACGTACTACCTCGCGATCCTCAACATAGGGATCCTGAGCTATCGCAAGGGGAACGTGGTGAAGAAAATCGCACTGGGCGGCGGGTTCGCCGAAGTGGAGCCGGAGAAGGTGGTAGTGCTGGCCGACACGGCGGAGAGGGCCGAGGAAATCGATTTGGAGCGCGCCCGGCGTGCGCACGAACGGGCCGAGGCCATGCTTAAGGAAATCACGCTGGACGAGGACACGTACCGGAAAGCCCATGCCGCCCTTCGGCGGGCGATCGTCCGGATGTCCGCCGCGGAGTAATCCGCCCTCCAGGGATCCATTCCCTCAGATACCGGCATTCGAGATCCACTGCATCCCCGCAGGCTTCGTTGCCCTCCTTCACCGTACCACGTGGTACGCTTCAGACGGGCGCCTCGCCTGGCGGGGCGCATTGGACCTCTCTATGCTCGGTCTCTTCGGGAACGGATCCCTGGAGGGCGGCCGCCGCACAGTAAACAGATACCGGCATTCGAGATCCACTGCATCCCCGCAGGCCGTTTTTTCCGGAAACAGGTTTCTCCTTCCCGCAATCCTATTTCCATGTATTCCCGGTTCCTTTCGATAGCCGCCGTTATCGCGTGGATTCTCACCGCCGCGCCGGGATGCCGGGCCGATGCGAATCTGAATGCGATCCGGCTCCCCGAAGGCTTCAGGATCGAGGTCTACGAGGGCGATGTGCCCGGCGCACGCTCCATGGCCCTCGGCGAGAAGGGGACTCTTTTCGTCGGGACGCGCAAGGACCGTGTGTACGCGATTCCCGCTGCGCCCGGACCGGACGGGAAACGCAGGGCGATCGTCATCGCGAGCGGGCTCAATATGCCTAACGGCGTCGCCTTCCGCGACGGGAACCTCTATGTAGCCGAGATCAACCGGGTCCTGCGATTCGACGGCATCGAATCGCGGCTTGAAAATCCCGGGAAACCTGCGGTCGTAAGCGATGCGTTACCGTCCGATACGCACCACGGATGGAAATTCATCCGCTTCGGTCCTGACGGGATGCTGTATGTCCCCGTCGGCGCTCCGTGCAATGCCTGCGAGCGGAAGGATCCAAGGTACGCCGCGATCCACAGGATGAAACCAGACGGGACGGGGCTCGAGCTGTTCGCATCCGGCGTCCGGAACACGGTGGGATTCGACTGGCACCCGGCGACGAAAGAGCTATGGTTCACGGACAACGGGCGGGACTGGCTGGGAGACGATCGCCCTCCGGACGAACTTAATCGCGCTCCGCGGAAGGGGCTCCATTTCGGGTTCCCCTACCGCCACGGGAAAAGCATTTCCGATCCCGACTTCGGAACGAAGGGAGCGGGGCATGTTTTCACCCCGCCTGAAAGAGAGCTTGGTCCGCACGTCGCATCTCTCGGAATGAGGTTCTATACAGGATCGATGTTCCCGGAAAGATATCGGAACGGCATCTTCATCGCTGAGCACGGCTCCTGGAACCGTTCGACGCCTATCGGGTACCGGGTCACGCTCGTCACGCTTTCGGGGAACCGTGCCGAAAGTTACGAAATATTCGCGGAAGGGTGGCTTACGGGAGGCAAGGCGTGGGGCCGCCCGGTGGATGTGCAGCAGATGCCCGACGGCTCTCTTCTGGTGTCGGACGACCATGCGGGAGCGATCTACAGGATCTTCTACGGTCCGGGAGATAAGGGAAGTTGATGCGATATTACAGGCCTGCTTCGTCAGTGCAGGACCGCTTTCACCTTCGGTTTCCCCTCCTCCACGCTCACCCGGAATTCCACTATTCTGCCTCCGGCTTTTTCCGCAAGTTCCCTGGCGCGCGTTAAAAGCGTTTCCCGCGCCAGGGCGATGTCGGCATCTTCGGCGGGAAGGCCGCATGCCCTGCGGGCCGCAAGCAGCTCGCGGAGGATTTTTTCGAGATGGGCGGGGTCGACCGGTGTCCTAGTTGCCGCATGGACGCGCAAGAGGAGGCCGGACCGGTCGCGCACCAGCCGTCCTTCCTCCAGGTCCCGGACGGTGCGTATCCATAGGTTGGAATAAGAGTAGAATCGGCTCTGCAGATTGTTGAACCGGAACTGGTCGTTGCTGTTGCTGATCCTGCGCTGCCCCATCCGGCGCACTGTTTCCTCCACCTCCCGGCGCGTCTCGGACGGCTCCTGGCGGCGTACGCCCTGGAAAAAGAGGTCGTACTGGCGTTTGACCTCGGCGATGTCCGTCTCGATCCGGTCCAGAAGCACTTTCATGTCTTCGCCATTCACCATTCCCATTCCCCGATAAAAACCGGTAAACTCAGGAGGATACCGGTTCAAGGCATTTTATCATCCCGTAAAGGGGCAGGTCGATGAATGAGGTTTCCGCGATCGTTCTGGCGGCGGGGATGGGAAAACGGATGAAATCCGCTCTTCCCAAGGTCGCCCACCACGTGCTGGGACAGCCGATCCTGTGGCACGTGGCGTCCGCGGCGGCGAAGGCCGGCATTCCGGAAATAGTTTTTGTCCTGGGCCATGCGAAAGATGTCGTGATGAAGACGGTGGACCGGTTCGGCGGCAAGTCGGTCGTGCAGGAACGCCAGCTCGGGACAGGGGATGCCGCCCGGGTGGGCCTCTCGGCCGTCTCCCCGGGGGTGAAGGAGGTCGTCGTGCTCTGTGGAGACGCGCCCCTCATCCGGCCGAAAACGCTCCGGGCCCTTATTGCTGCGAGGCGGAAGAAAAAGGCGGCTGCCGCCGTGCTGACGGGGATCCTCCCCGATCCGGCGGGGTACGGCCGAATCGTTCGAAGCCCGGAAGGAAATGTCGCGCGGATAGTAGAGGAGCGGGATGCCGACTCCCCGGTGAAGAAGATCAGGGAAGTGAACTCAGGCACATATGTCTTCGATCGCGCCTTCCTTGCGCGGAACCTTCCGCGCCTGACCGACGTGAATGCACAGCGGGAATTCTATCTGACGGACCTGGTGGTGCAGGCGCTCGAGGAGGGCAAGATCGTAGTGCCGGTCGTGGCCGGAAATCCGGATGAAGTGCGGGGGATAAACTCCCGGAGGGAGCTTGCCGAGGCGACGGCGATACTACTGCGGGCGAAGGTCGAAGCGCTGCTTGCCGCAGGAGTGACGTTCGTAGATCCGGGGCGGACTTACGTGGAGCCGGAAGTTTCCGTGGGCGCCGATACGACGATAGAGCCCAATGTCGCGCTCGCCGGCTCGACAAGGATCGGGCGGGGCGTCAGGATACAGGCGGGTTGCGTGATTGAGAACAGCAGGGTGGACGACGGCGCGCACCTGCTGCCGTACTCGGTCCTCACCGGGGCGCGCGTACGCAAAGGGGCGATAGTCGGTCCGTTCGCCCGTCTTCGCCCGGAAGCCGACATCGGGGAAGGGGCGCACATCGGCAACTTCGTCGAGGTGAAGAAGAGCCGTTTCGGGAAGGGGTCCAAGGCGAACCACCTGGCTTACGTCGGGGACTCCCTTGTGGGGAAGAAGGTTAACATCGGCGCCGGGACGATCACCTGCAACTACGACGGGATCGCCAAGCACACGACGGTCATCGGCGACGGGGTGTTCGTCGGAAGCGATACGCAGTTCGTCGCCCCTGTCACAATAGGCAAGGGGGCGCTGATAGGAGCGGGCGCGACGATAACGAAAGACGTCCCCCCGTACTCGCTTGCCCTGTCGCGGGCGGAGCAGAGGATCCTGGAGGATTGG
Organism: Deltaproteobacteria bacterium; assembly: GCA_016218975.1. Taxonomy (NCBI): domain Bacteria; kingdom Pseudomonadati; phylum Myxococcota; class Myxococcia; species Deltaproteobacteria bacterium. Next base: position 17,312 of record JACRCO010000097.1, on the reverse strand, counting down.
GTGACGCGAAAGAAGCCCGAGCTGTTGAAAAAAGCGGGATTGAAGATCCCGAAGCTTCCCTCGGAGGTACCGAAGTAATGTGCGGCATCGTCGGATACACCGGCCCTAAACAATGCGTCAAGGCCCTCCTCGACGGCCTCGGGAAACTGGAGTACCGGGGATACGACTCGGCCGGCATCGCCGTGCAGGACAGCGGAGGGATCGCCATCCGAAAAAGCGAAGGCAAGCTCGCGCGCCTTGTGGAACTGGTCGGAAAGGAGCCGGTCGAGGGGACCTGCGGCATCGGGCACACGCGCTGGGCCACCCACGGCCGCCCATCGGACATAAACGCGCATCCGCACCTGTCCGGGAACGTGGCCGTCGTCCACAACGGGATCATCGAAAACCACCAGGCCCTGAAAAGCAGCCTCCAGGCGAAGGGGAGGCATTTCGACTCCGAGACGGACACGGAGGTGATAGCCCATCTCCTCGATGAATACATCTCCGCGGGTTTTTCTCTTGAAGGCGCCGTTCAGCGCGCCACATCGCAGCTCCGCGGCTCATTTGCATTCCTGGCGATTTCGGGCAAGGAGCCGGGGACGCTCGTCGGCGCGCGGCTTAACTGCCCCATGGTTGTCGGCGTCGGGAACGGCGAGACCTTCCTTGCTTCCGACCTGCCGCCACTGTTGTCCCACACGCGCGAGGTCCTCTTTCTCGAGGACGGCGAGATGATCGTCGCGGGGCTGGACGGGGCCAGGGTCACCGATTTCGACGGGAACCCGCGGGTCCGCAATCCGCAGCACATCGACTGGTCACCTGTAATGGCGGAGAAGGGCGGGTACCGCCACTTCATGCTAAAGGAGATACACGAACAGCCGAGGGGGATCATGGACACGCTGGCAGGCCGGATGCTGCCGGACTCGGGAGAAGTATTTTTCGAGACCCTGCCGCTGCCCGACGATCTGCTACGCCGCCTGGAGAAGGTGGTCATCGTGGCTTGCGGCACGTCCTGGCATGCCGGACTCGTCGGCAAATTCATGATCGAGGGGCTTGCGCGCCTCCCGGTCGAGGTGGACCTCGGATCGGAATACCGGTATCGCGACCCGGTGGTCGGGAAGGACACCCTTTGCATTCCCATTTCCCAGTCCGGAGAAACGGCCGACACGCTTGCGGGCTTGCGCGAAGCGAAGGGGAAGGGGGCGATCGCGATCTCCATCTGCAACGTGGTCTCGTCGACGATCGCACGTGAGTCGGACGGCGTCATCTACACGCACGCGGGGCCCGAGATCGGCGTGGCCTCAACGAAAGCGTTCACGACGCAGCTCGCCGCGCTGTATCTCCTCGCGCTGCATCTTGCGGCGGCGCGGGGGATGCTCTCAAAAAATGAAGTCGCGGCCCATCTCCTCGATCTGAGCGAACTGCCGAAGAAGATCGAGGAAGTACTGAAAAACGAGTCCTGCATCGCCGGGATCGCGCGGAAGTACAAGGATGCGCGGGACTTCCTCTATCTTGGCCGCGGCATCTCCTACCCGATTGCGCTGGAAGGGGCGCTGAAACTCAAGGAGATCTCCTACATACACGCGGAAGGGTACCCCGCGGGCGAGATGAAGCACGGGCCTATCGCCCTGATCGACGAGCGGATGCCGGTGCTCGTTCTCTGCGCGCAGGGGGAATCCTACGAAAAGACCCTGTCCAACCTGGAAGAGGCCCGCACCCGGGGCGGGCGCGTGATAGCATTGGGCACGGATGGGGACTCGCAACTTGCGGGGAAAGCGGAAGACATCCTTTACATGCCGCAGTGCAGCCGATTCGCCCGTCCGATCCTCGAAGTCGTCCCGCTCCAGCTCCTTGCCTACCACATGGCGGTGCTGAAAGGCACGGACGTGGACCAGCCGAGGAACCTCGCCAAGAGCGTCACCGTGGAGTGAGCGCCGTCAAGACTAAAGCGATTCTTTCACAAGGAGTTCCGGGAATTCCTCGGGCGGCACTGCCCTGCTGAAGAGGAACCCCTGGATTTCGTCGCAACCGTGCTCGCAGAGGAAGGCCATCTGCTCCTCCGTCTCAACCCCCTCCGCGATGACTTTCAGGTTCAGGCTGTGCGCCATGGCGATGGTGGCCCGGACGATTGCCCCGTCGCTTCGGCTCGACGGAAGGTTCGCGACGAAGGACTGGTCGATTTTCAGGTAATCCAAAGGCAGGCGCTTCAGATAGTTCAGCGACGAATACCCTGTCCCGAAATCATCGACAGCGATCCCGATCCCCCTCTCCTTCATGGAAAGCAATGTTCGGACGGCGTCCTCGGGATTCCGCATGATCGTGCTCTCGGTTATCTCAAGCTCAAGATGCCGGGGGGGGAGCCCCGTGTCCCGCAATACGCCGTCCACGACCTCGACAAGGTTCCTTTGATCGAACTGGCGTCCTGATACGTTTACCGCAACGGTGATGGGTTTCAGGCCTTCATCCAGCCATGTCTTAAGCTGCGCGCAAGCGGCGCGGAGCGAGAATTCCGCCATCGGGACGATAAGGCCGCTGTTCTCTGCGGCGGAGATGAACTTCCCGGGAAAAAGAAGGCCCTTTTCGGGATGGTTCCAGCGGATCAGCGCTTCCATGCCGGTTATCGATCTGGTCGTTGCGTCGAGCCTCGGCTGGTAATACAAAGTGAACTCGCCCCGTTCCATCCCCTTTCGGATCTCGCTTTCGAGCGTCAGCAGCTCCAGCACCGAAGCGTTGAGGGATTGCGAGTAGAACTGGTAGTTGTTTCTGCCTTCCGCCTTGGCATGGTACATGGCGGCATCCGCGTTTTTCAGGAGGTTGTCCACGGTCTCCCCGTCTGCCGGGTAAAGCGATATGCCGATGCTGGCGGTAATGAAAACTTCCCTGCCGCTCACGTCCCATGGAGCGGACAATTCCGCGAGAATGCGGCGGGCTACCCTGGCGGCATCCTGCGCCTCGCATACGTTGTGCAGCAGAACCAGGAACTCGTCACCGCCCGGCCTGCACAGGATTTCATCGACGTTCTCTTCCCCGCAACGGGCGACGTAATCGCTGCTGCGGAGTAAGCTCGACAGCTTTTGCGAGACCGATTTCAGAAGCATGTCGCCGGCGGTGTGCCCGAAAGTTTCGTTGATCCGCTTGAAATTGTCGAGGTCCATGTAAAGCAGGGCGAATTTCTGTTTGTGCCGCCTGGCGATTTCTATCGTCCTTGCCATCATCTGCGCATGCAATACGCGGTTCGGCAATCCTGTCAGGTCGTCGTAATAAGCGAGGCGGTGGATCCTCTCCTCGAGGATTTTCTGCTGCGTAACGTCCTTCGCCATGGAGATGAAATTCGTTATCTCTCCCTTGCCGTCCTTGAGAGGGGTAATCGTATGGAAAACCTCGAACAGCTCCCCGTCCTTCCTCCTGTTGGAAATTATCCCTCTGAATGTCCGGCCGGAAAGGATCGTCTCCCACATTTCCTTGTAAAAGGATTCGTCGTGCCTGCCGGACCTGAAGATTCCGGGCGTCCGCCCCAAGAGATCCTCTTTCCGGTATCCGGACATCGTTTCCACGGCCCTGTTCGCGTACTCGATCCTGCCGTCCCGTCCGGTCACGAGGACCCAGTCGGAGGACTCTTCCACGGCGACGGACAGTTTCCTCAACGATTTGTCCGCCATGGCTTGCTCGGTCACGTCCCGGAGGTACCAGACCCTTCCGTAATACGTTCCGTCGGGTCCCATCATGGGGGAAGTGTACCGGTCGAACAGCCGGCCGTCCGCAAGCGGGATCATGTCGCGGCCACTTTCCTCCCTGCGCTCGTAGAGGTGCCCGAGTCTCGCGACGAAGCCTTCCGGGTCGCCCAGCTTTCCCAGAATCGGTCGCATCGCCTCGGCATGGTTCCTGTGAAGGAGCGACTCCGGCGGAAAGCCCCACATCTCCGCGAATCGCCTGTTATGCGATATCACGACGCCGTTTTCGTCGACGATCAGGATGCCGTCTATCGAGGCTTCCTGCTGCGTTTCGAGGATTATGTTCTTGAACTCCAGGCTGCGGGCCTGCTCCAGGGAAGCCTGCTCGAACGTCTTGAGAAGCTCTTCCAGCCCGGCAACGTGCGATTTCAGTTTCCAGACTTCGGAGATCGTCCGAACGCCACTATTCACCGGAGCTTTTGCGGCGCCTCTCCTCATCAGGCGAAAACCGTTCCGCCGGCGAACGGCAGCAAGGCGATCTTCGCGCTCAAGGACAAGGTCTTGAACATGTCCGTCTTTTCCCGCGGAACGACGGTCCTGGAGAACATGATGATAGCGAACAGATTCCCGTCGGGCAGCATTCCTCCGAACCCGAGGACCGACCTGATCCCGAATTTCACTACGAAGTCCTGTTGCGCGGGGACGTATGGGCTTCCGGCGGCTTCTTCGACGTGGAAGACGTTGAAGGTTTTCTGTTCCAGTTCAAGGAGAACCGCCGGATCGGGTCTAACCACGTCACCGATATCGAGGCCGAACTGGACGATGAGCTGCGAGATCATAGGGGCCTGCGAGACGACTTTGGCGCTCGGCAAAGGAACGGCCTTGTGTCCCTCGGAACTTTCGCGGGAGTTCCATTCGGACCGGTCCCCCGCCGTCGCAAGTAACGTCAGGCATTTGGTTTCGGGGGATATTTCAGCACCACCGCCAAGGCGTCGCGCGAAATACTTGAGTTCACCGTCCAGCTCTCCGTACGGGCACGTCCTGTAAAGCCGCACGAGTGCGCAGGACTGTGCACCGGTACGCCGGTCTCCGAAATTCTCGTGCAAATATCGAACGATACGCCCCGCCGCCTCCTCCATACTGCCGGCACCCGCGCCCATACCGCGGATCGCGGAACCGCATTCGATCATTTCGCTCATACGGAATGTGGCAAAATCGAAAATCGCCTGCCTCCTGCCGCCGAACCCCTCGGACAATTAGGATTTCGGAAACGGCCGCAGAAATCTTTATTGAATACGCAGGACTTGCCCCCATTTTTACCATGCATCCGCTACTGCGGCGGATACAGGTCCGTCCATGGCAGCAAGCCGCAATACAATGAATCATGGTGAGAATTGCGGTTCGGGGGAAGGAGGATGCAAAGGACGTTACATTTAAGGGTTGCCACGTCCGGAGAACGCTAAAATCGCTTCCGCCCGAATTCGGGCTTCTTCGTCAAGTTCGGCGGAACCGTGGCCGGTGGTCCGCGCAAGAAACTCCCGTACCTGTCGCTCCGTCCTTTGCCGGAATGTCGCCTCCCATTCCGTGTCAGGCGCCTTTTCCCCCCACAGTTTGCGCGGTCCTTCGTGCCCCCCCTCGGCCAGGTACCAGTTCTTGACGAGCGTGAACCCCGACCGGAAAAGAAGGAAGCCCATCGGGGTCGCGGCAGGAGGGACGCCTGCGTCAAGGAGGCGCAGGGTTTCCCGGTGGATCGCTCCATCCGTTTCGTAGGAAACCATGATGTGCCCTCCGGGCGGGATCAGCCTCTCCAGGGTGCCGAACAGATCCGCGTCCAGCCCGAGGCGGCGAAGGGAGATCCCCTCTCGTGTCGCTTCCCCCTCGGAAAAATCCACGTCTTCCCGATATTCGATGTCCAGCCACGGCTTCACCCCCTTGCCTCCGGAGCTGTGGATCCCCTCGATCACCGGGCCGGTGCAATGACGGCTGTCCGGGCGTTGAAGGAATAGGCGGAACCCGGTCCAGCCGATCCGGCGCAAGGGTTTCTCGTCTTTAACGGAAATGGTGTAATCGCCGAGCGTGCGTCCCTCCAGGGAGGAGGGGCGGGGGGGAAGTTTCGTTACGTTACGGTCATCCGCGGATTCATCGCGCTGGGGGAAATTTATTGGCGCCATGATGCATTTTCCTCATCCGATTCATTCGCGTGTCTCACCATGTTGGAGACGCAGCCGCAGCCGCCGGATTCTCTCCGGCCCGAAAAAAGAAAGGGAATGCGATGCCGCAGGATGATAAAATTCAAAGTCTTAGCGCTGCAAATGGAAAAACATAGTAAAAACGGACCCTCGCGAAGCACGATGGCACACGGGCAGGTTGCGCGCATCGCCGCCGGCGACGTTACCGGCGGCGGATAGGAGGGGGGATGGAACGGAAGCCTTCTTCTCTTCCGAAACGCCATCACGTCATCATAGGGACTCTCGTTTTCATCGGCCTCTTCCTTTCCAGCCGATACAGTTATCTTCTCTTCCACAGTTTTGCGGAGCTGTTCAGCGTTTCCGTCGCCGGGACCGTCTTCATGGTCTCCTGGCACACACGGCGCGATTCCGAATCCGGATATTTCCTGTTTCTCGGAATCGGTTCACTGTTTTTCGCGTTCATTGACCTCCTCCACCTGTTGTCCTACAAGGGCATGGGGGTGTTTCCGGGGTACGGCGCGAACCTGCCGACACAACTTTGGATCGCCATGCGGTATCTCATGGCCTTTACCTTTTTGGCGGCTCCTGCATTCATCGGAAAACGCCTGAACCATAGACTGGTTTTAGCATCGTTTGCCTCGGTCGCCGCCTTCCTGGTCGCTTCGATCTTCTCATGGGGGATCTTCCCGGATTGTTTCGTCGAGGGGAGCGGACTGACGCCGTTCAAAATAATCAGCGAATACGTTATCTCCGGCGTCTTCCTCGCCTCGATCGCATTTCTCGCGAAGAAAAAGGGCCGGATCGACCCCGAAGTTCTGCAGCTCCTCGTCGCTTCCATCGTCGCCGCAACCGGAACCGAGCTTCTGCTTACCCTGTACACCGACGTTTACGGATTGACCAATCTGGCCGGTCATTACCTTGAGATCCTTTCCTTCTACCTGATATATCGGGCGGTCGTCGCAACCGACCTCGTCCGAAAGCACGAGCTGGGCATAAGGCTGCGGCAGGAGCTCGAGGATCGCAAGTTTGCGGAGAAAATGCTGCTTGATACCAAGCAGGAATTGGAAATCCGCCAGGCGGAGCTTGCCGCGCTCCTTGAAGGTGCGCGATCGGTCCTGGCGCAACGCGGATTCGAGGATACCGCGCGGTCCATATTCCTCTCCTGCAAGGAACTGGTCGGCGCCGCCGCGGGCTACGTTGCCCTGCTGTCGAAGGACGGGACGGAGAATGAAATAGCGTTCCTTGATTCAGGCGGGCTCTCCTGCACGGTCGATCCTTCGTTGCCCATGCCGATACGGGGGCTTCGCGGGGAGGCTTTCCGCGCCGGAACGACGGTTTTCGACAACGATTTCTCCCGCAGCGAGTGGACCAGGTTCCTTCCCGAAGGACATGCTCATTTGGAAAACGTCATGTTCGCCCCGCTGCTGATCGAAAAGAAGGTGGTGGGCCTTATCGGCCTTGCCAACAAGCCGGGGGGGTTCACGGAGGGGGATTCCAGGATGGCATCCGCGTTCGGAGAGCTGGCGGCGATCGCCCTGTTGAACGCCAGGATGCTCGAATCGCTTGAGGAGAGCGAGGAGCGGTTCCGGTCCGTTGCGCAGACTGCGAACGACGCGATCGTGACCGTCGACGGGAACGGCGCCATCGCCCTGTGGAACGAGGGAGCGGAGAAGATGTTCGGTTACGCGGCGGATGAGATAACCGGAAGACCGCTGTCCACCATCATCCCTCCGCGCCTGCGGGAAGCGCATGAACACGGAATGGGCCGGGCGGCCGCCGACGGAGAATCCCATATATTCGGAAAGACCCTCGAGATGACGGGACTTCATAAAGGCGGCGGGGAATTTCCCGTCGAACTGTCGGTGGCGAGCTGGAAAGCCGGGGAGAAGGTTTTTTTTACCGGAATCATGCGGGACATCACGGATCGTAAACGTGTGGAAGAGCATATCCGGCATCTTGCCTCGTTCCCGGAATTGAATCCGAATCCCGTCCTCGAAATGGATTATTCGGGGAAGGTCGTCTATTTCAATCCGGCGACCGAAAAGACACTGAAAAAACTCGGGATGGAGATAGGCGATGCCGCCGTGTTTCTCCCTCCCGGCCTGGACGTCATCACAAGCGGTCAGGATGGCATCGGCGAAACGGTTATCCACCACGAAGTGACCGTCAAGGACATGACTTTCGCCGGAAACGTCTCCCTCTTTCCCGCCTCGCGGATCGCCCGCCTCTACATGCGCGACATCACCTCGCGCAAGAAAGCGGAAGTCGAATTGAAGGCGGCGAAGGAGGCGCTGGAAACGCGGGTGGCCGAGCGCACGGCGGAACTTTCCGTTCTCGCCGACCGGCTGCGGGCGGAGCTCGAGTACCGCCTGAAGACGGAAGAGGCGCTCCGGGAATCCATGGCGCTGCTGGAAAATATTTTCTCGAACATTCACCTTTGCGTCGTGTATTTGGACCCGGAATTCAACTTCATCCGGGTCAACAAGGCATACGCGGACGGATGCGGCTATCCCCCGGAGTTCTTCCCCGGGAAGAACCATTTCGATCTCTATCCACACGCTGAAAACGAGGCGATCTTCAGGAAGGTCGTGGAAACCGGCGTGCCGTTCAATGTCGTCGCCAAGCCGTTCGAGTTCCCGGATCATCCCGAGTGGGGGGTGACCTACTGGGACTGGAGCCTTCTCCCGATCACGGACCCCGCCGGCAAGGTGAGCGCGCTGATCTTCTGCCTCGTCGACGTCACGGAGAGAAAGAGGGCGGAGGCGGATCTTGAGAGGAGCGAGGAGTTGTTCCGCTCCCTGGTTACGGAGTCGCCCGTCGGCATCTTCATCCTCCGGAACGGAAGGATCGGCTACATGAATCCCGAACAGGAAAGGCTGTTCGGCGGCATTCCGGAGAATTACGCCTTGCGGGAATTTCCCGACATCCACCCGGAAGACAGGAAGATGTTCGAGGAGTTCTGCAACGCGGTCCTATCTGGAGAACGGAAACCGCCGACCCTGGATCTTCGTTTTTACCCGTTCGGCGGATCGACAGAGTACGCCGATATGCGATGGGTGCATTGCCGCGCCACCCCGATCGGGGCGTACGGCGACGTAGCATTCCTCACGATCATGGTGGACATCACCCGGCTGAAGGAGATGGAGCGCCAGTTCGTTATCCGCGAGAAATTGGCTTCCCTGGGCCATGTCGCCGCGGGGATCGCCCACGAGATCCGAAGCCCCCTCTCCGGGATCAACATATACCTCTCGGCGCTCGGGAAGATCCTGCTGGAGGCGGATTGCATTGAAACCCAGGCAAGGGAGGAGGCTGGGGAGGTGGTCCTTCAGATCCAGTCCGCCTCTCACAGGATAGAATCCGTCATAAGGAAGATCATGGATTTCGTCCGTCCGTCCTCTCCCCGGAAGGAGCAGGTGGATTTGAGCGTCGCCGTCGAGAGCGCCGTCGATTTCACCGCCCTGACGTTGCGCAAGAGCGGGATCGTGCTGGACAGGACCGCAATCGTTCCGCTTCCGAAGTGCCCGGCGGACCCGGACCTCATCGCTCAAGTCGTGATGAACCTGATCGCCAATGCTGCGCAGGCTATGGAGAACGCGGCTTCGAAAATCATCGAAGTTTCCACCATTCCGGAGGACGGGAGAATAGTAATCCGGGTGGCAGACTCCGGGCCGGGGGTGCCGCAGGAGATACGCGACAGGATATTCGACCCGTTCTACACAACGCGCAAGGACGGGTACGGGATAGGTTTAAGTTTCTGCCGCCGCGTGATCGAGGACCACGGGGGGGCTCTGCAGGTCGGCCGCAGCCGCCTGGGCGGGGCCGAGTTCCGGATCGAGATACCCGTCGAACCACGAAATGCGCAGGTATGAGAGGGATATCAGGTTCGGCGCATATTGCGGCGTCCCTCCTGCTCCTTGCGGTTGCGTCCTTCGCCACCGGCTGCGACCGGGGCCCCGCGCGCACCGGACCGGCAGGAATGAAAAAAATCACCATCGCCGTAACTCCATGGCCCGCATCCGTCGCGTTATACATCGCGCAGGAAAAGGGGTATTTCCGCGAAGAGGGACTTGATGCGACCCTCGATTCCTACCTATCGGGCCACTTGGGGATAAACGCCGTCCTTTCGGGTAAGGCGGACATCGCGACTTCAACGGAAACGCCCATCGCCCGGGCTGCGCTCGAAGGGAAGCGGCTTGCGGTGATCGCAACCGTCGCCGAGGTAGAGCGGGGGATGCTGATCGTCGCAAGAAAGGACAGGGGGATATCGAAGCCCGGAGACCTCAAGGGGAAAAAGGTCGGCCGCGTCGCGTGGACAGCCGCTGACTTTTTTCTCGATATATACCTGACGACTTCCAGTGTCGATCCGGGGAAAGTCCGGATCGTGGATCTTGCCCCGGAACAGGTGGTCCGGTCGCTGCTGGACGGGGAGGTCGACGCCGTCAGCACATGGCCGCCCCAAACGACAATCCTCCGGGAGAAGCTCGGAAGCAACGGCGTCGTTCTTCACGAGCCGGGGCTCTACACGATGACGTGGAACGTCGTGACTTCCATGGAGCTCTCCGGGCGGGATCCCGACATGATCGCCAGGTTCCTGCGGGCGATACTCAAGGCCAACCGGCTGATCGACGAACGGCCGGAGGAGGCCATGGCCATCGCCGTGAAATGTTGCGGGATGAGCATGAGCGACTTCGGGATGGAATGGACGGACATGGAGTTCACCTTGCAGCTCGACCAGACCCTTCTGAGTTACCTGGAAGACCAGGCCAGGTGGATGAATCGCAAGGGGACCGGCGGCGCGGGGAAAGCCCCGAATTTCCTCGATCACATCGACGCGAAGGGGCTCCGGGCGGTCCGGCCCGAGGCCGTTCTCATCGTGGGGAAATAAGGGCACGCCATGAGGATATCGACAAAGCTCGCAATGGCGTCTCTTATCCCCGCGCTGATGGCGCTGGTGACGGCAGCAGGCATGTTCTCCTCATACAGGTCCATAAATTCGCTGGAGAATAAGGAGATCGTCGCATACCGGATCAGCAACGAGTTGAGCGAGCTGAACGGCCTGGTCCGCACCTATATCCTTTACCACGAGGAGAGGCCGGTCCGGCAGTTCTTCATCAAACACGAGGAAACGAAAAATCTTATAGCCGGATTGACTTTCGAAGACCGGCGCCGGCGGCAGTTCGTGGAAGGCATTGCCAGGAACACGGAGACGATAAAGGTCCTGTTCCTGAAGCTGGTTTCCAACCGCGAGTTCCACGGTTCCGCCGGTGACGCCCGCCTGATTGAGGAGGCCGAGCGGCGGCTCCTTGGCCAGGTGCTCATCCGGTCCCGCGCCGCCAAGGCCGACGCATCCCGCCTGACCATCCTGATGAGCGAGGAAATCATTGCCGGCCAGCGGCGGATCTCTTACCTTGTCATCGTGTTGCTGGCTGCCGCCGTGGTTGTTTGCACTACGTTGCTCCTCGGCATGACTAATAAACTGACGGGGTCGCTTGAAAGGCTGCGGAACGGCGCGGGGATCGTCGGGAGCGGAAACTTCGATCACAGGATCGGAATTTCGTCCGAAGACGAGATCGGCGCGCTGTCGGCGTCTTTCGATCTAATGACCGGGAAGCTGAAGGAAACAACCGTGTCGCTGCACGAGAGCGAGACTCGTTTCCGCACGCTGATAGAGAACTCTCCCGTGGGCGTGTCCCTTGTCAGGGACAGACGGGTTCTGTTCATCAACCCGGAGCAGCGGCGTCTCTTCGGGTCGATCCCGGAAGAATTCGACCTTCGTGAATTCAGGGACGTCCACCCCGAGGACTCGGGGAGGTTCGCAAGGCTATGCGAAGCGGTATCGGTGGGAGGCACCGGGTCGCTCGAGACGGACCTTCGATTTTTCCCGTACGGGAAGTCCGTGGAAGGGACGGAGATGCGCTGGGTCCATCTTCGGGCCATCCCGCTGGTATACAGTGGCGAAAATTGCACCCTTTTGAGCATGGTGGACATAACCGGCCGGAAGGAGATGGAGCTCCAGCTCATGGCCCAGGAGAAGATGGCGTCCCTGGGGCAGATTGCGGCGGGCATCGCTCACGAGATCCGGAACCCCCTGTCCGGGATAAACATTTACCTGTCGGCGCTGGAGGAGGTTCAGGAGGCCCCCGAGTTGCAGGATGAGGAGAGGAAGGAGGCGATCCGACGGATCATGGAACAGCTTCATTCGGCCTCCTCCCGGATCGAGGATGTGATAAAGAAGGTCATGGGTTTTACCCAAACCCGTGCTCCGCGCATGGAAGCCATAGACATCAACCTTGCGATAGAGGAGGCGATCGACTTCACGTCGACGCATCTTCGCAAGATCGGGATTACGCTCGTCCGTTCCTTGCCGAAGGACCATCCGCGTTGCCGGGCCGACCATCAGCTTATCGCACAGGTTCTCGTCAACATGATATCGAACGCGGCGCAGGCCATGGAAAACGCCGCGGCGCCGAAGACCATAGAGATCTCTTCCGTCGTCGAGAACGGGAAGATCGTCATCCGTGTGGCCGACTCCGGCCCGGGGGTGCCGCAGGCGGTACGCGACAAGATCTTCGCCCCGTTCTATACAACGCGGAAGGACGGGTACGGGATAGGATTGAGTTTCTGCCGTCGCGTGATCGGGGACCATGGCGGAACTCTGTCGGTCGCCGCCGGCCCGCTGGGCGGGGCCGAGTTCCGGATCGAGATTCCCGCCGGGGAAGGCGAGGTAGTCGCTTGATCGCCTATTCGGTCTATATCGTCGACGACGAGGAAACGATCCGGTCCGGGCTGACCCATATTTTAAAAGGTAAATACCGGACAAAGACTTTCCCCTCTGCGGAAGAGGCGCTGGCGGCTGTCAAGAAATCCTCTCCCGATCTCATACTCCTCGATCTCGGCCTTCCAGTCATGAGCGGGCTCGACGCGTTGCGCGAGATCAAGACGATCTGCCCGGAAGCGCAGGTGGTCGTGATAACCGCTTACGACGACGTCAAGAGCGTCGTCACCGCGATGAAGAACGGGGCGTACGATTACATCGTCAAGCCCCTCCAGGTGGATACGCTCGAAGTCAGCATCGAGAACGCGCTGGAGACCGTACGGCTTAAAAAGGAGATCCGGAATCTTCAGGAAAGCGCCTTAAGGGATAACCTCCCCGGATTCATAGGCAAAAGCGAGACGATCCAGGACGTCATGGACCTCGTGAAGACACTGGCGAAAAGCCCCGACACACCGATCCTGATCCGGGGGGAAACCGGCACCGGGAAGGAGCTGATCGCAAGCGCCATCCACTACCGGAGCCCGAATTTCAAGGGCCCGTTCGTGAGCGTAAACTGCGCCGCAATCCCGAAGGAGCTGATCGAGAGCGAATTGTTCGGTTACGAGAAAGGGGCGTTCAGCGGCGCGAGCGCGGCGGGCAAGAAGGGGCTGGTGGAGCATGCCGCCGGCGGCACATTGTTCCTCGACGAGGTGGGGGACATGAGCATGGAAGCGCAGGCGAAACTTCTTCGGTTCCTCGAGGAGGGGGAATTCTACCGGGTGGGTGGAACCCGGGTTCACAATGTACGGACAAGGGTGGTGTCCGCTACGAACAAGGATCTCGGTGCGATGATCGAGAAAGGGCTCTTCCGCGAAGACCTGTACTACCGGCTTGCAGTGGCGATGGTGGAGGTGCCGTCGCTGAACGACCGTCCCGAGGACATCGTTCCCCTTGCGCGCTATTTTCTTCTCGAGTTCAGCCGCAAGTTCGGCAAGCGATACACGGGGTTTTCCCCCGACGCCGAAGCGGCGCTGAAAAGTCATCGTTGGAGGGGCAACGTCCGCGAGTTGAGGAACATCATCGAGCGCGGAGCGCTTATCGGCACGGGAGAGGTACTCGCAGCCCGGGAAATCGGTCTCGACGCCTCGGACGATGGACGTGAAATGAAGCAGGCGCCGGAAGACAGGACTTTCCCGGAAATCCCTCCCGAGGGGATAGACCTGACCTCTGTCCAGGAATCGATCGAGAAACGCTACATCGAGGAGGCGCTTCAACGGACCGGCGGGAACGAGAGCAAGGCGGCGGTGCTGCTGAACATCAATCATCACACTTTTCGATACAGAAAGAAGAAATTGAAGGTTTAGTGCTCTTTAGCACATCCGGTTTCTGGTTTTTTCGAATTCCTTTTCGCAATTTCTCGATATATTCACGCCGGCGGCAACGTCCGGATTGTGGAAAAATACCTATAACCTGCCGGTTTTATAAGAATAGATAAATTTACACCTCCATGGCATGCCCCTTGCGGATACAGGGACATGTCATTCACTTCCAACGAACAGAGCGGAAACGAACCCAGGCGCAAACCGGGCATGAGCATATACGAGAAGCTGAAAAACATGAAAATCGTCCTTATAGAAGACGACCCCTGGATCCAGAACGGACTGCGGATGTATTTCCGTTACCACGGGTGCGTTCTCGAAAGTTTCGAAAACGGCGCGGCCGCGGTTGATGCGCTAACGAAGGACCGGGCCGACATAATCATCTGCGACTACTGGCTGCCGGACCTCGACGGCCTTACGCTTCTGCGGAAGGTGCGCCCATATCAACAGGACACCGTAACGATACTGATTACGGCGTACCCCAGCGACGGGTTGCGGGAAGAGGCCATAAGGATGGGAGTCCGCGATTTCATCCCGAAACCGTTGACGATCCAGAAACTGGAAGCCTCCCTCGAGGCGCTGATCAAGGACCCGGCTGCCCGCGAAGATAACGCCGATTGAAGACGATTCGCCTTCCGGGCGAACTGCGGTAATGAATCGCATGGGAAAGAGAGGTCGAGGATGGGGGGAGAAGCTGTCCATCGCGATGGATTTCGAGCCGGGGAGCTCCGATTTCCATTGAATGAAATTCCCCTTGCGGATAAGGGAAAAGGCGTAAAGACCGCCACCCTGGAATATGCGCGAATGCCGGAAGGCAGGGATGTCGTATCCGCAAAGGTCGCCGGTACCGATTCCCGCCGTGAGGAAGCGGTTCTTCTCGAAGAGATCCGCCGGGGAACCCCCGCCGCGGTCGAAGAATTGTTCAGCCGGTATCATGCCAAGGTCTACAGCCTCGCGAAGTCGATACTGAAAAACGACGCCGACGCGGAGGAAGCCGCGCAGGACGTATTCCTGACGGTGGTCCGGAAGGCCGATCTGTTCCGGGGCCAATCCGCTCTTTATTCCTGGATTTACAGGATCTGCGTCAACACCTGCCTGATGCGGGTCAGGAGGCAGCGGAGGAACGGCACCGTCCCGATCGAGGAGTTCCTTCCCGTCTTCACGAAGGATGGGATGCATGCCAATCCCGCGGGGGACTGGAGCAGGGAAGTCGAGCGGCGGATGCTGCAGAAGGAACTGGGGATGATGATAGAGAAATACATGGACACTCTCCCCGAAAAGTACCGCTCGGTGTTCGTCCTGTGCGATGTACAGGGATTCTCGTACGAGGAAACGGCCCGGATCATGGAACTTTCGATCCCCGCGGTGAAGTCCCGCCTTCATCGCACGAGGTTGTTCCTGAGGGAAAGGTTGGGCAGGTACCTGCGGGAAGGAACTTCGTAAGACCGGGATCCAAGGAAACAGAAATGCGCCGTCTCGCCCACCCCTCGGACGGTGCATCGACGGCCCTGCCGGCGCGGGCACCGCAGGGCCGTCCCCTCATCAACTTCATATCGGTGCGTTATCAGGAGCCTATGAAAAGCTCGAAATCGCCCTCCCTTTCTCCTCCCTCGGGACGGGAGTACGGGGTCGCCGGGGACTCCTCCTGCCGCTTCCGGAGGACCGCAAAAAGAAATGTCGCCGCCCCGGCGGCGAGAAGCGCGGCAAGGAAAAGGCGTCTCCCCATTTTCGATCCTTTCTGTCGTTTCGTGCCGGTCGAAGCCGTTGGTCCTTCATTAAATATAAGGGGAAGCGCATCCTCGCGCCAAGGGGAAAGCCGCTCAATGGAAAATTTGCCTGCACTCCTTGCGCCGGTCCGGAATTTCGTGGTAATTCTTGTTTTTCGGTTCGCCGGGGCGAAACCCGTAATCGCCGGGCGAATCTAACGAGGAGCGATCGATGCCCGCGGAACGGGTGGCCGACGATAACGTTCTTCTGGAAGGGCTTCGCAAGGGCACGCCAGAGGCTGCGGAAACCCTGTTCGACCGGTACCACGGCCGTATCTACAGCCTTGCGATGTCCATCCTGAAGAACGACAGCGATGCAGAAGAAGCCGTTCAGGACGTCTTCCTGACGGTGGTCCGCAAGGCGCACACTTTTAAGGGGAACTCGGCCCTCTATTCGTGGATGTACCGGATCTGCGTGAACACGTGCCTCATGCGGCTCCGGGGAAAGCGCCGTTCCGATACGGTGGCCATCGAGGATTTCATGCCGGTGTTCACCGAGGACGGCATGCATGCCAGCCTGATCGACGACTGGAGCAAGGAAGTCGAACGGCGGGCGCTGGAAAAGGAGCTGGGACAGGTGATCCAGCGATTCACGGAGGACCTCTCCGAGAAGTACCGCGTGGTCTTCGTGTTGAGCGACATGGAGGGGATGTCCAACGAGGAGACGGCGCAGATCCTCGGCCTGACGGTTCCCGCCGTGAAGTCCCGCCTCCACCGTGCAAGGCTGTATCTGAGGGAAAGACTTTCCGTATATCTCAGGGAAGGGAAGACGGAGCGGCGATGAACTGCAAAGAACTGGTGTACCTGCTGGGCGACTACCTGGAAGGTACGATGGAAGAGCACTTGCGGCAGGAATTTTCCCGCCACCTCGAGCTATGCGAACCTTGCATGAATTTCCTGCGCACCTACGACACGACGCGCATCCTTTGCCGGCAGATCCGTCCCGAGGAGATTCCCGAGGAAGTCCGTTACCGCCTGAAGGCGTTCATACTGGAGAAAGTCCGCGAGCACAACCTGGATATCGGGAAATACGTCGAACGGGCGGCCAGGGAACGACGCGAGCAGGTGGAAACGTTGCTGCGGGCCTACGCCGCAGACCGTCTTTCCCCTACCATGGCGGTGCTGTTCCGGACACACCACGACCGGTGCGAAATGTGCGGCGCATTCCTGAAGGGCATCGACGGTGAAAAGAAGACGGCGGTGATGACCGAGCTGTCTCCTGAAATAGAGGAACACATCGCAGGATTCATCGAAGCGCTTCCCCCTGGGGAACCCCCCACGCTTCCTTAACCCGCTTTTCTCACCATGGTTCGTAGCGAGGCGGCGGGATAAGGCTTGCCTTCCGTTGTAGAATGATTCGGATGCCGGCGTTCCTTTCCGAAGGGCGACGTCACTTTTCCCCATTTTCCGCCATCCAAGTTTAAAGGGTGAGATTATGAGGCTGTTTCCGTTCAGCGCGATGGTGGGCCAGGAGCTTCTGAAGAAGGGCCTTCTCGCGAACGCGGTGGACCCTTCGATCGGCGGTGTCCTGATCCGTGGCGAGAAGGGGACGGGGAAGACGACGGCGGTTCGGGCTT